>NZ_NFKO01000020.1:0-37442 GCF_002160435.1 Pseudoflavonifractor sp. An176
CACCCCAGCTCCCCAGGACAAGGTGGACATCCCCGTCAGCGGGGACAAGGCCGAGGCCACCGTGGGCGGCGTGGACCTGGTGCTCAACAACGCCGGGAAGGTGTTTGCCTCCGGCACCACCGTCACCGTGGAAAACATCACCCAGGGCGCCATTTACGACAGCGTCACCAAGGCCCTGGCTCAGGTGGTAGACAAGATGGACCATACCGCCATCTTCGAGTTTACCGCCACCCGGGACGGCAATGCCGTCCAGCCCGACGGCGCTCTGTCCGTCACCTTTGGTATCCCCCAGAACCTGACCGCCGACCACCTCAAGCTGTTCTATGTGTCGGAGGACGGCAAGTATCAGGAAGTGGAGATCACCGTGGACCCGGACGCCCGCACCGTCACCGCCAACCTCACCCATTTCAGCACCTATGTGCTGGCCAATGTGGTGGAGTCCTCCGGTAGTGAGCCAGTGCCCCCCACCGGGGACCACGCCCCGCTCATGGCTTATCTAAGCGTCATGATGCTGGCCGCCGTTTCCCTGCTGACCCTGGCTGCCAATAAGCGCAAAGCGTAACGAAAACCAGACCGCACCCCTGGAGCAAATCCTGCTCCAGGGGTGCTGCTATTTGCCCGGAAAGGCCTCAAACATCGCCACTCCTTGTAGCCCTCTCCGTCACAGCTGGCGCTGTGCCACCTCTCCCAAAGGGAGAGGCAAGGCGGGGTGCCGTACGCTGAAAAGGCTTTAAACAGTTCCACTTTCCCTGGTTTTTCGGCCGTAGGGGAGGGACTTGCCCCTCCCGAATCCTCCAGAGCAATGCCAGGGAGCCAACGGGCCGGGCAAGCCACGGCCCCTACCACAGCACACCACAGGAAGGGACGCAAAGCCGGGAGCAGGCCCCCCTCCCTCTTGCCTTTTCCAGGTGGAATCTGATATAATAGTCTGTCTTATCATGGGCAAATATCGCCCATCCTCCCACGAGGAGATGGGCCTGCGTATGGGATGTGAGGCAGATGGACAACATCATCTTAATTGGAATGCCCGGTTCGGGAAAGAGCAGCGTGGGCGTGGTCCTGGCCAAGACCCTGGGCTACGACTTTCTGGACGTGGATTTGCTCCTTCAGCAGCAGCAGGGGGCACTGCTGCAAGAGCTGTTGGATGAAAAGGGTGTGGAGTGGTTTCTGGACGCGGAGGCGGACGCCATCGCCTCGGTGCACTGCCACCACACCGTCATCGCCCCCGGCGGCAGCTGCATCTGCCGGGAGCGGGCCATCGAACACATGCGCAGTTTGGGTACCGTGGTCTATTTGCAGCTGACGCTGGAGGAAGTGGAAGGGCGCATCCACAACATGTCCACCCGGGGCATTGCCCTCCAGCCCGGCCAGACTTTGGCCGACGTCTACGCCTACCGTACCCCGCTCTATGAAGCTTGCGCCCATCTCACCGTCCCCGTGCACAACCAGAGCCTGGCGGAGACGGTCGTATCCGTGCAACAGGCTTTGACGCAATACAAGTAAAGGAACGATCACATGAATTTCAAACAACTGGGTCTTTGTGACCCCATCTTGAAGGCCCTGGCAGAGCAGGAGTACACCGCCCCCACTCCCATCCAGCAAGGGGCCATTCCCCCCGCCCTGGCCGGAAGGGACGTGCTGGGCTGCGCCCAGACGGGCACCGGCAAGACCTGCGCCTTTTCCGCCCCCATTTTGCAGCGTCTGTCCAAGAAGGTCCCCAACCCCCGGGTCATCCGGGCCCTGATCCTCACCCCCACCCGGGAGCTGGCCATCCAGATTCAGGACTCCCTGGTGGCCTACGGCAAGCACCTGCCCCTGCGCAGCGCCGTCATCTTCGGCGGCGTGGGCCAGCAGCCCCAGGTGGATCAAATCAAAAAGGGTCTGGACATTCTGGTGGCCACCCCCGGCCGCCTCTTAGACCTCCACGGCCAGGGCCTGCTGGATTTGAGCCACATTGAGATGTTCGTCCTGGACGAGGCGGACCGGATGCTGGACATGGGCTTTATCCACGACGTGCGCCGGGTGCTCAAGCTGCTGCCCCGCAAAAAGCAGACCCTCTTCTTCTCCGCCACCATGCCCCCCGAGGTCATGGAGCTGGTCAACGCCCTGCTCCACGACTACGCCCGGGTGGCGGTGGACCCGGTGTCCTCCCCGGTGGAGGTCATCGGCCAAAAGCTGTTCTACGTGGATAAGAACAACAAGACCAAGCTGCTGTGCCACTTAATCCAGAAGTGGGACATTCCCGCCGCCCTGGTGTTCTCCCGCACCAAGCACGGGGCCAACCGCATTGCCCGGGACCTCAACGCCCAGGGCATCACCGCCGCCGCCATCCACGGCAACAAGAGCCAGACCGCCCGGGTCCAGGCCCTCAACGACTTTAAGGCGGGGCGGGTACGGGTGCTGGTGGCCACCGACATCGCCGCCCGGGGCATTGACATCGACGAGCTGTCCTGGGTGTTCAACTACAACCTCCCCGATGTGCCCGAGACCTACGTCCACCGCATTGGCCGCACCGGCCGGGCGGGTCACTCCGGCACCGCCATCTCCTTCTGCCAGTTTGACGAGAAGGCCGAGCTGAAGGCCATTGAGAAGCTGCTGGGCCGCTCCATCCCCGTGGTGGAGGACCATCCCTTCCCCATGGTGAATCTGGAGGCCCCCAAGCGGGACAAGAATGGCCGCATCATCAACGCCGAGGACGCCGAGGCCCGTCAGGCCGCCCGGGACCGCCGCCGTCAGCGGCAGGAGGAAGCCCAGGCCCAGAAGGCAGAGAAGGCCGCCAAAGCGGAGCAGCCTCCCAAGCCGGAAAAGCCCGCCAAGGCCGACAAGCCCAAGCAGGAAAAGCCCCGGAAGGAGAAGCCTCGCCGGGAGAAGGCCCCTCAGCCTGCCCCCGCTCCCGCTCCCATCCCCGAGGAGCCCCACCACCACAAGCGTGGCGTGCGCCAAGGCAAGCTGTCCGACACCCTGCCCCAGCAGCCCGCCATGCCCGAGACCGACTTCTACAAGCCCAATCCCCTGGATTCGGACGTGATTATGGACGCCACCGCCCGGCTGCTGGCCCCTCGCCGTCCCGTCCAGCCGCCCCGCAGCGAGAAGCCGCAGCGGGAGCGCAAGGGCCGGAAGGAGCAGCCTGCCAAGCAGGAGAAACCCCGGAAGGAGCAGCCCAAGCAGGAAAAGCTCAAGAAGGAGCCCCAGCCTCCCAAAGCCCAGGAGGGCAAGGGCGGCAAGAAGCACAAGGGGGAGAAACCCTCCATCCTGCCCCCCTCTCTGTCCGGCAAGCGCCGCCGCTCCCGGGGCAACGATCGGCCCCGCCCCATCGAGTCTGCCCCCCGCTCCAACCGCCAGAAGGACTCCACCGAGCACCGCAGCCTGATGCGGCCCTACTACCTCCACGATGAAGATTAAAAAACCACTGCGTGCCCTGGGCGCTGCCCTGGGGGTCACCGCGTGTATTTTAGGGGGCGCCGCCTTCCTCAACTGGCAGTTTTGGGGGCTGGAGGTGACCCACACCCAGGTGCCCGTCTCCGGCCTGCCCCAGGGCTTTGAGGGGATGCGGGTGGTGCACCTGTCCGACCTCCACGGCCACCAGTACGGGGAGGACCACCGGGACCTGCTGGAGCAGATTGCCGCCCAGAGCCCCGAGCTCATCGCCCTCACCGGGGATATCATCGACCAGGCCAGCCAGCGGGGCACCCTCCCCGCCCTGGCCCGGGGCCTGTCCGCCATCGCCCCCACCTACTTCGTCACGGGAAACCACGAGTGGGCGGTGGGGGATATTCGCCAGACCAAGGAGCTGTTAGCCGAAAACGGGGTGACGGTGCTGTCCAACCAGTACGTGGTGCTGGAGCGGAATGGGGACCAGGTGGTGCTGGCCGGGGTGGACGACGCCAACGGCTACGCCGACCAGAAGACGCCCCAGGAGCTGTATGAGGAGATCCAGCAGGACCATCCGGGCCTGTGTACCCTGCTCCTGGCCCACCGCAACAACTACTTTGACCGATACGCCGCCTGTGGCTACGCCCTGGTGCTGTCCGGCCACGCCCACGGGGGGCTGGTGCGCCTGCCCTTCACCGACGGGGTATTCGGCTCGGGGGGTGACCTCTTCCCCACCTGGACCGCCGGGGTGTACACCCTGGGAGAGAGCACCCTGTACGCCACCCGGGGACTGGGCAATAACACCACCCCCATTCCGGGATTTCGGATGTTCAATCGGCCCGAGATTTCGGTATTGGAACTAGTGGCCCAATAAGCGCCACACCCCTGGCCCTACGGGAGAGGGCCTGGCCTTCTCCCGTATCTCAGGCACCAACCAGCGCCCCTGGCAGGGACGCTCCGCTGGGGTCTCTTTCTCAGCGATGAGAAAGAGACGAAAGAATCGCCAAAGGCGGGGCCTTCCCCCGCCTTGTGGAATCCACCCCGCGGTACTGGGAGGCGTGTGCATTCTCCTATTTCCGGCCCTTGGCCCGGTGGGGTCACATAGATGGCATGGCAATTCTTTTGCAAGTGCCAGCTTCTACGGGAAATACCACTTCTACCTCCAGGGCCTTACCCTGGTATGCAACTGTTCCCAGTTGCCGACTGCCTGGCTCCCGGCGGCGGGAACGCCGCTTCTCCGGGGTAGGCCCGGATGTGGAAACCGCCACGCCATAGGGCCAGCTGCCCAAGGGGGCCTGGTGTGGTGGCACAAATAGGAGCCACAGCAAGACAGACGGGCCGAACCCAGACTTGACGCACACCCAGCCTGGTACCCCAAGGGGGGTACCTAGGGGGGAACGCCCTAGGCGGGTTTTGGTTCCTTTTGCCCGAACAAAAGGAACCCCCAGCGGGGAGCGTCCCCGCCAGGCTGGCAAGCCAGCGACTGTGCGGTTAGACGGTCCATCCCTCCGCCCCGGCTCACGCCGGGCCACCTCCCTCCCTGAGGGAGGCTTTGGGCCGGGCAAGCCACGGCCCCTACCACAGCACCACAGGGCGTGCGTCAAAGAACAGGCAGCACCCTCTCCGTCAGCCCTGATGGGCTGCCACCTCTCCCAGAGGGAGAGGCAAGCAAATATAGACACAAAAGGACTTGTTTTCATGGCCTATCAAGCAGGACAATTTGACATTGCCGTCATCGGGGCGGGCCACGCCGGTATCGAGGCGGCCCTGGCCGCCGCCCGGCTGGGGCTGCGCACCCTGTGCTTCACCATCAACCTGGACGCCGTGGGCAACATGCCCTGTAACCCCGCCATCGGCGGCACGGGCAAGGGCCACCTGGTGCGGGAAATTGACGCCCTGGGCGGCGAGATGGCCAAAGCCGCCGACGCCGCCTGCATCCAGTACCGGATGCTCAACCGGGGCAAAGGCCCCGCCGTGTGGTCCCTGCGGGCCCAGGCAGACCGCAGACGGTACCAGGAGGTGTGCAAGCACACCCTGGAAAAGCAGCCCAACCTGTGGGTGAAACAGGGGGAAATTGTGGACATTCTCACCGACGAGGCGGGGGCGGTGTCCGCCGTGGTCACCGAGACCGGGGCCACCTACCAGGTGAAAGCCGCCATCATCGCCAGCGGCACCTACTTGAAGGGCCGCACCATTGTGGGCCCTGTGGTGCGGGACTCCGGCCCCGACGGCATGGCCGCCGCCCAGTCCCTCTCCGCCTGTCTGGAGCGGCTGGGGCTGCGCCTGCGCCGCTTTAAGACGGGCACACCCCCCAGAGTCCACCGCCGCAGCGTGGACTTCTCCCCCATGGAGCTGCAAGAGGGGGACCAAGAGGTGGTGCCCTTCTCCTTCTCCACAAAGGAGCCACCCCAAAACCAGGCGGTGTGCTACCTCACCTACACCAACGAGCACACCCACGCCATCATTCGGGCCAACTGGGACCAATCCCCCCTGTACGATGGCACCATCGAGGGGGTGGGCCCCCGGTATTGCCCCTCCATTGAGACCAAGGTGGAGCGATTCCCCGACAAGCCCCGCCACCAGCTGTTCATTGAGCCCATGGGGCTGAACACCGAGGAGCTGTACATCCAGGGCTTCTCCTCCTCCCTGCCTGAGGAGGTGCAGGTCCAAATGCTCCACACCATTCCGGGGCTGGAAGAGGCGGAGATGACCCGCCCCGCCTACGCCATCGAGTACGACTGCGTAGACCCCACTCAGCTGCTGCCCACCCTGGAGTTTAAGGGTGTGCCGGGCCTGTATGGGGCCGGGCAGTTCAACGGCTCCTCCGGCTACGAGGAGGCCGCCGCCCAGGGCTTGATTGCAGGCATCAACGCCGCTTTGAAGCTGAAAGGCGAGCCGCCCCTCATCCTCTCCCGAGGAGACGGGTACATCGGGGTCCTGATCGACGACCTGGTCACCAAGGGCACCGACGAGCCCTACCGCATGATGACCTCCCGCACCGAGTACCGCCTCATCCACCGCCAGGACAACGCCGACCAGCGGCTGTGCCACCTGGGATACCGGGTGGGGCTGGTGAGTGAGGAGCGGATGCAGGCGGTGGAGGAGAAATACGCCGCCGTGGAGCGGGAGGCCAAGCGGCTGGAGCACACCGGAGCCGCCCCCTCCCCCCAGCTGGATGAGATGCTGGCCGCCCGGGACGAGCCCCCCTGCCCCCACGGGGCACGGCTGGCGGACCTGCTGCGCCGTCCACGGGTGACGTACACCGACCTCACCCCCTTCGACCCGGACCGCCCGAAGATTTCCACAGAAGTGGCGCAGCAAGTGGAAATCTCGGTGAAGTACCAGGGGTACATTGAGCGGCAGAAGCGGCAGGTGGCGGAGATGGCCAAGCTGGAGAGCCGGGCCATTCCCCCCAATACCGACTACAACGCCATCCAGGGCCTGCGGCTGGAGGCCCGGCAGAAGCTGAGCGACATTCAGCCCTTGAACCTGGGCCAGGCAGGGCGCATCAGCGGGGTGAGCCCGGCGGACCTGGCGGCTCTGATGATCTGGCTGGACCGGGTCCATAACCCGTCAAACTGAGAAAAGAGGCTGGTACCATGAGACGATTTTTAGCCATCATTCTGTGTAAATTCATGCGCCTGGTGGGCAAACTGCTGGGCCGGGGCTCCTCCCTGCCCGGGCAGTTCGCCTTGAAGGTGTGCCCCGACGTGCTGAGCCGGGTGAAGCTGCCCCCCTACGTCATCGCCGTCACCGGCTCCAACGGCAAGACCTCCACCGTGGAGATGATCGCCGCCATTTTGAAGGCCGCCGGGAAGAACGTGGTGTACAACGCCGAGGGCTCCAATCAGATCGAGGGTGTCACCACCCTCATCCTGTCCCAGTGCGACCTGGGGGGCCGGGTGCGGGGAGACGTGCTCCTCTTAGAGAGCGACGAGCGGTACGCCCGCCACACCTTCCACTGGTTCCACCCCACCCACTTCGTCATCACCAACCTCTACCGGGACCAGCTCACCCGCAACGGACACCCCCAGTGGGTGTATGACGCCATTCTCCCCGCCATTCACCCCTCCACCACCCTGGTGCTCAACGCCGACGACCCTCAGGTGGCCTGCTTTGCCCACCAGGGCAACCCGGTGAAGTGGTTTGGGCTGGAGGCCTGGCCCGGGGCCACGAAGGAGCACCACGGCATGTACCACGACGGGGCCTTCTGCCCCGCCTGCGGCGCGCCCATGGAGTACGAGCTGTACCACTACAACCACATTGGCCACTACCGCTGCACCCAGTGTGACCACCACCGGCCCCACCCCGACTTTGCCGTGACGGGTCTGGATTTGGAGGCGGGACAGCTGGTGCTGGACGGGGACACCCCCATTCAGCTGGCCTTCCGCTCCATCTACAACGTGTACAACATCCTGGCCGCCTGGTCCGCCTGCCGCATGATCGGGGTGGACAAGGCCACTGCCGCCGGGGTCATCAACAACTACATTCTGAAAAACGGGCGCATGGTGCGCTTTACCCTGGGCCAGCACCACGGCACCCTGCTGACCAGCAAGCACGAGAATTCCGTGGCCTACGACACCAACTTGCGGTACATCCGGGACACCAAGACCCCCTGTTCCGTGCTGGTGGTGGTGGACGCCATCTCCCGGAAATATTTCACCGGGGAGACCAGCTGGCTGTGGGACATTGACTTCGACATGCTCGCCGCCCCTCACGTGCAGCGGGTGGTGCTCTCCGGCCGCTACGTCAACGACCTGGCTCTGCGCTTTGCCTGCTCCGCCGTGCCCCAGGACAAGGTGGTGCTGGAAGCCAGCATCCCCCAGGCGGTGGAGTACCTGGAGGGCAGCGGCAGCGAAGATGTGTACGTGGTCACCTGCTTCTCCGACCGGGACAAGGTGTTGGACCGGGTGGAGATTGAGGAAAAGTAAGGGGTGAGAGACATGAAACTGCAATTTGTGCATCTGTGTCCCCAGCGCATGAGCCTCTACGGGGAGTACGCCAATCTGGTAATCCTCCAGCGCATGGCTCAGGCGCTGGGCCATGAGGTGGAAGTGGTGGCCGGGGAGAATCCCGACCTCTCCAACGCCCACCTCATCTACATGGGCTGCGGCACCGAGCAGGCCCAGAAGTTTGCTCTGGAAGGGCTGCGCCCCCAGGTGGAGGACCTGAAAGGGGCCCTGAACCGAGGGGCGGTGGTGCTGTTCACCGGAAACGCCATGGAAATCCTGGGCCAGTCCATCACCGACACCCAGGGCAAGGTGTGGCAGGGGTTGGGTCTGGCGGACTTCACCACCATTGAGACCCGCCAGCGCACCCCCCACGACGTCATCGCCAACACCCCGCCGGGACATTCTCCGGTGGTGGGCTTTCTAAACAAGTGCTCTCTCACCGCCGGGGTGTCCACCCCCCTCTTTGAGAGCCTGGAGATGGGCTTCGGCAATGACTGCCAGCGGGGCCCTGAGGGGTACATCCGGGGCAATCTGATGGCCACCCATCTCACCGGCCCGGTGCTGGTGAAGAATCCCGCCCTGGCCCACGAGGTGCTGCGGCGGGTGCTGACCTGTGCCGGGGCAGAGGTGCCCCAGACCCTGCCGGTGCTCCCCCACCAGCAGGAGGCCTATGACGTGACCTTGCGGGAACTACGCAGCAAAGGAGAGAACGCAGGATGAGCGAGCGCTGGTTGGAAGTGACCCTCCCCGTCCCCGCCAAGGTCATCGACCAGGTGTGCGACACCCTCACCAATAACGGCATGACTGGGCTGGTGGTGGAGGAAGAGGGCGAATTTCTCAAGTTTTTGGAGCAAAACCGCCAATATTGGGACTATGTAGACGAGGATTTGGCCCGCCACATGAAGGGGGCCAGCCGGGTGAAGTTCTATGTTCCTGACAATGAAGAGGGCGAGGCCCAGATGAGAGCCGCCCTCCGGGGCCTGGAGCAGTACGAGCCCCAGACCGTCTCCCTGCGGGAGGAGGACTGGGCCACCTCCTGGCAGAAGTATTATCAGCCCATCCCGGTGGGTGAGCGGGTGTACATCGTCCCCGAGTGGATGAAGGGCCAGCCCATCCCCGACGGCCGGGTGCCCCTGTACCTGAATCCCGGCCTCACCTTCGGCACCGGCTCCCACCCCACCACCCAGCTGTGCCTGGAGCTGATGGAGCAGCACATCCACGGCGGTGAGAAGCTGCTGGACCTGGGCTGCGGCTCCGGCATTCTGGCCATTGCTGCCCTGGGACTGGGGGCAGAGCACGCCGTGGGGGTGGACATTGACCCCAAGGCGGTGGATGTGGCCTATGAAAACGCCGCCATGAACGGCATCGGCAAGGACCGCCTCACCGTGCTGGCGGGCAATGTGCTGGCCGACCAGAAGTTCGGCGACCAGCTGCGCCCCGGCCAGAACCAGGTGGTACTGGCCAACATCGTAGCGGACGTCATCATCCCCCTGTCCGCCGTGGCACACCGCTTCCTCACCCCCGACGGGGTGTTCCTGTGCTCGGGCATCATTGACTCCCGGGCGGAGGAAGTTGCCCAGGCTCTGGAGCAAAACGGCTGGCGGATCACCCGCAAGCTGGAGCGCAAGGGCTGGTTTGCCTACGAGGCCAGAAGATAAGAAAAAGCGGAGAACTTGCCGAAAGAGGTTGCAAGTTCTCCGCTTTTTCCACGTTTATTGTGTGTGTTGTTGCCCTGTTTTTGGACAATAAAAAGAAGTAACCGCCTCGCTCCCCAGCCCGCGGTTACTTCCAAGTAAACCCTGAGGGGGACAGCCGTCACCGGTGGCACCCCTTTTCTATCTTCGAGTATACCCCGGAAATGGTGTCCTGTCAAGGCGGAATAGAATCATCCTTTTAAGTGAAATTTTCCCTCTAGAAAATGGCGGTATTCCGGGTGGTCCTGGGCGTTTTCGTACTCCTCCCGGATGGTCCGGCGGTTCCAGTCCTGAAATTCTGGGGAGAGCTGCTCATAGCGCAAAATGGAGATGAGCCCCTCCCGCTCCGCCTGCAAGATGGCCTCCAGAGCGTCGGGAACAAACTCGCAGGTCGCCACTGGGACGGGGACGTCGGACACGGCGGCATCTGGAATCTCCAGGGGGAAGTTACAGGGCTCCAGCGTCTCCACCCCGTAGATGTACCCCGATACCCCCTGGTAGGTGTCCACCAGGGCATTGGGGTAGTACTCCTGGAATTGCAGCCTGCCCTGCTGGTCAAAGCCATAAGGGCCCCACTTCTGCCAGGGGCCGTGGTATGCAAAGCCCGTCTCCCGGCAATACTTTTCAATGGCGTTGCTCAGGTACACCAGCACATTCTCCCGCTTTTTGGAGAAGTAAATGAGGGGAACATGGTGGTTGGACACCCGGGGTTGAAGCACGTCAATTCCTGGGGTCTGGGAGGCATGGTAGAACATGGGGTCTCTCCTTTCTTGCGTAAAAACAGCAATGAATTGAAACGAATACCACCATTATATGGGGGCTCAATTCAAAAAACAATATAAAATTTAAATTGAAACTTGTCGTAGGCACGCTACACATTAAAATGGGGGGCGGAGTTCCGAGAAGATGGCTCCCTCCGACCCGGCTTGCGCCGGGCCACCTCCCTCCCTGAGGGAGGCTTTTTGGTCACAAAAACAGTTGACAAACCCCCGCCAACTGGATAAGATATAGAGGTTAAATGCGTGGAACAGGACGAGTACCCATCTGTCCCCCACCAGAGAGCCGCTCACTTGGGTGGAAGAGCGGCAGGGCGGGCCTTGGGGAATATCACCTGGGAGCTGCAAACCCAACGGGCAAGTTTTGCCCCAGTAGGCTTTGCCGGGTTGGTCTCCGTTATTGGGACCCGTCGAGGGGTCTGTGCGTGGCACAGGCAACGAGAGTGGTACCGCAGAGGTTATTCACACCTTTGTCTCTCATTTCAGAGGGACAAAGGTGTTTTTTGTCCCCAAAAACTCAAACACAGGAGGAATCCCACCATGGATTACAACAAGACCGTACACCTCCCCCAGACCGACTTCCCCATGCGGGCGGGCCTTCCCAAGCGGGAGCCTGAGCTGCTCAACGGCAAGTGGGAGGTGGAGACCTATCACAAGCTGATGAAGAAGAACGAGGGCAAGCCCAAGTTTGTCCTCCACGACGGCCCTCCCTACGCCAACGGCCACATCCACATCGGCACCGCCCTGAACAAGATTCTGAAGGATATTATCATCCGCTACAAGAACATGACCGGCTTCCAGGCCCCCTATGTCCCCGGCTGGGACACCCACGGCCTGCCCATCGAGTCCGCCATTTTGAAGGACAAGAAGATCAAGCGGGACGAGCTCACCGACTCCGAGTTCCGGGACAAGTGCCGGGACTTCGCCCTGAACTTCGTGGACATCCAGCGCAGCGAGTTCCAGCGCCTGGGCGTCATCGGCGACTGGGAGAACCCCTACCTGACCCTCAAGCCGGAATTTGAGGCCAAGCAGGTGGAGATCTTCGGCAAGATGGCCGAGAAGGGCTACATCTACAAGGGCATGAAGCCCGTGTACTGGTGCCCCCACGACCAGACCGCTCTGGCCGAGGCGGAGATCGAGTACGCCGACGACCCCTGCACCACCATCTTCGTGAAGTTCCCCGTGAAGGACGACCAGGGCAAGCTTTCTGGCGTCACCGACCTTTCTAAGACCTACTTCGTCATTTGGACCACCACCCCCTGGACCATCCCCGGCAACTACGCCATTTCCGTCAACCCCGACTTCGACTATGTGCTGCTGCAGGCCGAGAGCGGCGAGGTGTATATCCTGGCTGAGGGCCTGGTGGAGTCCGTGTGCAAGGCCGCTGGCCTGGATCAGGCCGCCTGCACCGTGCTGGCCACCTTCAAGGGCAGCGACTTCGAGCTGATGCGTGCCAAGCACCCCCTGTTCGACCGGGAGAGCGTCATCCTCTGCGGCGACCACGTGACCCTGGACGCCGGTACCGGCTGCGTCCACACCGCCCCCGGCTTCGGCGCCGACGACTTTAACATCTGCAAGGCCTACGACGATGCGGGCAAGACCCACATCGGCACCCCCGTGCCCGTCAACGCCAAGGGCGTCATGACCGACGAGCGGTACAACGGCCAGTTCTACGCCAAGGGCAACGACCTGGTGGTGGCCGACCTGGAGGCCGAGGGCTTCCTGCTGGCCAAGGAGAACATCGTCCACTCCTACCCCCACTGCTGGCGCTGCAAGAACCCCATCATCTACCGTGCCACCGAGCAGTGGTTCTGCTCCGTGGACGCCATCAAGGACACCGCCGTCCAGAGCTGCGACAACATCTCCTGGCACCCCTCCTGGGGCAAGGACCGCATGACCTCCATGATCAGCGAGCGCAACGACTGGTGCATCTCCCGTCAGCGCAAGTGGGGCGTGCCCATCCCCATCTTCTACTGCGACCAGTGCGGGGCCGACCTTGTCACCCCCGAGACCATCGCCCGGGTATCCCAGCTGTTCCGGGAGCACGGGTCGAATGTCTGGTTTGAAAAGACCGCCGACGAGCTGGTGGAGGGTCTGGGCCTGAAGTGCCCCCACTGTGGTGGCGTCCACTTCTCCAAGGAGTCCGACATCATGGACGTGTGGTTCGACTCCGGCTCCACCCACGCCGCCGTGCTGGATGAGCGCTCCGAGCTGACCTTCCCCGCCGACGTGTACCTGGAGGGCGGCGACCAGTACCGTGGCTGGTTCCAGTCCTCCATGCTCACCTCCATCGCCGCCAAGGGTGTGGCCCCCTACAAGCAGATCATCACCCACGGCTGGACCGTGGACGGCGAGGGTAAGGCCATGCACAAGTCCCTGGGCAATGCCGTGTCCCCCGACGAGGTGATCAAGGACTACGGCGCTGACATGCTGCGCCTGTGGGTGGCCTCCGCCGACTACACCCAGGACATGCGCATCTCCCCCGAGATTTTGAAGCAGCTCAGCCAGGCCTACCTGAAGATCCGCAACACCGCCCGCTACATGCTGGGCAACCTGGCCGGCTTCGATCCCAACGCCCCTGTGGCCGTGGCCGACATGATGGAGCTGGACCGCTGGGCCGTGCACCAGTTCAACAACCTGGTGGCCGCCTGCCGCGGGGCCTATGAGCGCTACGAGTTCCACGCCGCCTACCGCGCCATCTACAACTTCTGCGTGGTGGAGATGTCCAACTTCTACCTGGATATCATCAAGGACCGCCTGTACTGTGGCGATGAGGCGGGCCGCCGCTCCGCTCAGACCGCCCTGTATATCATCGTGGACGGTATGACCCGTCTGCTGGCCCCCATCCTGGCCTTCACCAGCCAGGAGATCTGGGCTGCTATGCCCCACGCTGACAGCGACGACACCGAGTGCGTGCTCTTTAACGACATTCCCGCCGTCAATCCCGCCTACTCCATGACCGAGGCCGAGGACGAGAAGTGGAACCGCATCATCGCCCTGCGGGACGACGTGAACAAGGCTCTGGAGATCGCGAGAAGCGAGCAGGGCATTAAGAAGAGCACCGACGCCGCTCTGTCCCTCACCTTCACCGCTGCCGCCTTCGAGCAGTTCCAGGCCATGAACCTCTCCGAGGCCGATCTGGCCACCCTGTGCATCGTCTCCCAGGTCACTGTGGCCCAGGGCGAAGGCCAGGGCTACCAGGGCGAGGAGTTCGAGGGCCTCACCGTGGCTGTCTCTCTGGCCGCTGGCGAGAAGTGCCCCCGCTGCTGGAACCACGACACCAGCATCGGCACCGACCACGGCCACAACCAGCTGTGCGCTCGCTGCGCCGCTGTGCTGGGCGAATAATCCATCGCAATACCAAAACCTCCGGGAAATTGTACAATTTTCCGGAGGGTTTTTCTCTCTCGTCCACCCTTGGCCCTAAGGGGTTGTTATGGTATGCTGAACATACAAGAGAAAGCCTGTGAACCGCGCTCAGGAGCCTGCATAAATAAGGAGGGATATCTCATGAAAAAGGCAAGCATACGCAAATCTGCCCTTAAAATTGTGGCGGTGTTGGTGGTCCTGGTGGCGGTGGCCACCGCTGCGTTCTTCCGCTCCAAACCCATGCTGGACCCCGCCGATTCCCCCCGGATTTCCCTCATTACGGCTGACTACGAGAACGGCGGGGAGAGCTACCGCTCTACCATGGAGCAGACGGACATTTCCCAGAACTTGAACAACCAGCTGATTGCCCTCTTTCAAGGGACCCAGATGCGAAATGTCCGCTTCCTGCGCCCCCAGTCCTTCCGCATGGAGCCGGACTCTGTGTATCTCAACGTCTGGGTGGAGACGGCCCGTGTGTCCATGCTGGTGAACCTCTCCACCAATTCCGACTACAATTCTGCCCAGTTTGGGGACACCCATTATGCCATTGTGAATGGCGCCGACCTGTACCAGAAGGTGTATGAGCTGCTGTCCCCCCTCCTGGTGGCCCATGGCTCCCCTTGGAGCTCTACAGAGCCGCCCACCCCCACGCCAGCTCCCACGCCCACCATGACCCCGCCTCCGGAGGAGCCAGAGGGCCCGCCCTCCCAGTTGCCAGAGCGGGTATGGTCCTTCACCGACCCGGACCAGGTCAGCCAGGAGCGGTTTTCCTACTCCCAGGCAGAGCAGGACGCCGCTGTAGCTGCGGTGAGAAACGAGCTGGAACAAGAGGCGGAGCAGGAGTATACCATCTCCCTCACCATCGGGGAAATCACTCCATCTCCCTCTGAGACGGCGTGGCAGTGGAAACACTATTTCTGCAGGGAGTCGGAACTGTTTGCCGACTGGACGCAAGAGGATATGCTCACCCGATTTATGGTGGTATCTGCCCAGTATGATGTGGAGTATGACAACACCAAGACATTCATGAATTCGGGAAAGGTAACACAGAACTTTTTCCTCACCAAAGAGGACGGAGTCTGGAGCGTGTGGGATCGGCAATCCCCCGATGTAACCTAAGTACGTTTTGGACTCAGAGTATGGTTCTAAGCGCCTATGAGAGGAGGGGCAATCCATGAAACACAGGAAACGTATACTTCCAATTGCAGCGGTGTTGGTGGTCCTGGTAGCCGTGGCCGCCGCCGCGTTCTTCCGCTCCAAACCCATGCTGGACCTCGCCGACACCCTCCAGGTGCGCTCCATCAGCGCCGACTACTGGAACAGCGGGGAGACCTATCACTGTGACATCTCCCAGGAGAATATTCCCCAGAAATTGAGTAGCGATCTGGTGTCTCTCTTTCAGGGGGTCACCATCCGAAACACCCTCTTTCCCCGTCCGAACACCTACACCGTGGAGCCGGACTCTGTGTACATCAGCATCCAGGTGGGGCTGGCTGAGGGGTCCATGCGGGTGAACCTGAGCACCAATTCCGCCTACACATCCGCCCAATTTGGGGACACCCATTACTCCATTGTGGACGGTCAGGACTTGTACCAGAAGGTGTATGATCGGCTGTCCCCCCTCCTGGTGGCCCATGGCTCCCCTGGAGCCCCAGAGGGAGAGCCCAGTCCCACCCCGAGCCAGCTGCCCCAGACGGTGCCCTGGGAGGTACCGGAGCAGCCGTCGGTGTCCTACGAGGAGTATTTTGAGCAGGAGCGGGAGTACGAATTCTTTGAGCACCTGGATTCTGCGTGGTTTTACGACCAGTGCGACTTTGAGTATCGGGACGGCGCCCTGTATCTGGTGGACAGCCAAAAAACCGGGGAGGCGCTGTGGAAGGTCTGGGACACGGACAACTTGGAGGTCAAGGCGGTGGACCCGGCGTGGATCTACGGCATCGTAGATGGCAAGACCCTCATCCGCATGGACTACAAAGGGAACCACCAGGAGACCCTCTTTGTGGATGACAGCGGCCTCATTTCCACCATGAATCGGGGCATTTCCAACCCTCTGACTGTGGCGTATACCTATCGCTATGATGGAACGCCTGCGCCCGCCTGCATCCAGAATCCCCTGCCTCTGGCCGACCGCTCGGTGCTGTACTTCTGGGCTGGAGCAGAAGATGGGGACGGGGCGGCCCTATACCGTCTGTATGTGCACGACGGACACACCGACGTGGTGCATCAGTACACCCAGAAGGAGTTGGAGCAGTACCGCTTCCCCGACTACCCGGAGCTGGAGGGCACCGGGCCCTACTACCGCATTTCTGCGCCGAACCCAGTGTCCAATGTGGAAGTGCGCTGGTCTGTTGGGAACCCGGAGTTCTTCCAGCGGTTTGAAGCGGAGGTGCAGGGGGACTTTGGCAAGCTCACCGACACGGAGCTGATCCACCATAATACCATTGGCTACCATCTGCACAGCCAGCTGAACTGCACCAAAAATACCTTCACAGGCGCTTTCCAACAGGTAGAGCCGGAGTGGTAACAAATCAGGAATGCAGACCCCCAGGAGCTCGCCATTTGGCGGGCTCCTGGGGGTCTTTTTTATCGGTGGGTCACCCCGGCGATGAGGTCGTCGGTGCGCCGGGCCATGTCCTGGGGGGACTCGGGGCAGCCCCGGGACAGCCAGTCTTTGATGAGGCCCATGCCCCCCGCCACGCAGAAGGTGTAGCGATAGGCCACATCCGGCTGGGTGCGCTGCAAGGGGGTGAGAATGTACTGGGAGAGCATCTCCTCAATGTGGTGGAGAAAGCCAATGTCCCCCCGGGGGCCCAGCAGAGCGGCGCAGATGTCCCGGTTGGCAAAGAGGATGGAGAACACATCCTCCAAAAAGGCCAGGGTGTCCCCCTCAAACCGCCCGGTCAGCGTCTGCTCCATGGCGTGGCGAATCTGCTCATACAGCTCCTGCTCCACACACTCCAGCATGTGGGGAATGTCCCGGTAGTGGAGATAGAAGGTGGAGCGGTTGATGTCCACCAAATCCACCAGTTCGGTGACCGTCACCTCGTTGACGCTCTTCTCCCCCATCAGCTGGGCCAACCCCTGGCGCAGCTGGGCCCGGGTGCGCCGCACCCGTCGGTCTGGTTTCCGCTCCATCCCAAGCCCCTCCTGTCTTGTAAATCTTTTTTGAACAATGGACATTCTGTCGTCACTCTGTCTAGTAATCCACAGAACGCCGACCAATTGTCGGTTGTGTTGTCTCATCCCCTCCAGTATAATGCCTCTTGTAAAAAATCACAATACTGAGATGTATAGTAGACACCATGTCTACAAAACCTGGAAGGAAGGGTTTGACGTTGAAACGACAAGAATGGAAGCGTTTGCTGCACAATCCGCTGCTGTTGGTGGTGATGGTGGCCATTATCGCCATTCCCACCATCTACACCACCCTGTTTTTGGGCTCCATGTGGGACCCCTACGGGAATGTGGAGCATTTGCCGGTGGCGGTGGTAAATCTGGACCAGCCGGTGACGGTGGAGGACGAGACCTATGACATTGGGCAGTCCCTGGTGGACAACCTGAAGGAGGACGCCTCCCTGGACTTCCACTTCATGGGCCAGGAGGAGGCCCAGGAGGGGCTGGCGGACGGCACCTACTACATGGTCATCACCATCCCGGAGGACTTCTCCCAGCGGGCCGCCTCCATCACCGAGGCCCACCCCCAGACCATGGAGCTGAAGTACGAGACCAACCCCGGCACCAACTACATCGCCTCCAAGCTGGGGGAGAGCGCCATGAAGGAGATGGAGCTGGGAGTGCGGGAGGAAGTGACCCGCACCTACGCCACCACCATGCTGGAGCAGATCGGCGTGGTGGGAGACGGCATGACCCAGGCCGCTGACGGCAGCGGGGAGCTGAAAGACGGGGCAAACACCCTCACCCAGGGAGCCCAGTCCCTCACCGACTATCTGGCGCAGCTGGCAGGGAGCTCCCTCACCTTCGTGGACGGCTCCCAGCGGCTGAGCCAGGGCCTGGGCGAGTATCTGGCGGGGGTAACCCAGGTGGCAGAGGGCAGCGGAGCCCTCAACGACGGCGCCAAGCAGCTGGAGGACGGGCTGGGCCAGCTCCAACAGGCCACCCAGCCCCTCACCCAGGGCGTGGAGCAGCTGCAAGCAGGAGCCCAGAATTTGGCCCAGGGAGCCGGTCAGGCGGCGTCCAGCAGCGGCACCCTATCCCAGGGCGCTGCCCAGGTGGATGAGAGCCTGGGGGCCCTCCTGGCGGGCCTCCAGACCCTGCAAAGCCAGACCGCCGATCTGCCCCAGAACGCCCAGGCCCTGGCCCAAGGAGCCAAGCAGTTGGAGCAGGGGCTACAGGGGCTGTCCCTGGCCATCCAGAGCGGCCAGGTGAGCACGCAGCAGCTGCAAGCCCTGGTGGGCCAGCTGCAACAGGGGGCAGGTCAGCTGTCCCAGGGGCTGGGCCAGCTCAATCAGCAGGCCCCTGCCCTCACCCAGGGCATTGCTCAGGCCGCCCAGGGGGCCGGACAGCTGAAAGACCAGGGCACCGCTCCCCTGCGCTCCGGCGCTGCCCAGCTGCAACAGGGCCTCGACACTCTGGCCCAGGGCAGTGAGACGCTGTCCCAGGGCGTGACCCAGATGCAGGGCCAGCTTCCCGCCCTCACCCAGGGGGTGGACAAGCTGTATCAGGGCGCTGCCCAGCTCCACCAGGGCACCCAGAGTCTGGTGGACGGCGCTGGCCAGCTCATGGACAACAAGGCCCAGCTGACGGAAGGCATGGACGCCCTCACCCAGGGCTCGGTGCAGATTCAGGACGCCGCCGGGCAGCTGCACCAGGGGGCTCAGACCCTCACCGACGGGGCAAAGGCCCTGGAGGACGGAGCGGCCACCCTCCAGGACAAACTGGCCGAGGGCGCTCAGGAGATTGCCGACACCAACACGGGAGACGAGGTGGCGGACATGATGGCCGCCCCGGTGGACACCCAGGAGAGCCAGCTCACCCAGGTGCCCAACAACGGCCACGGCATGGCCCCCTACATGATGTCGGTGGCCCTGTGGGTGGGCTGCATCGCCTTTAGCCTGATGTATCCCCTGACCCAGTACAGCGGCGAGCTGAAAAGCGGCTTTGCCTGGTGGCGGAGCAAGGCCTCGGTGCTGTACACCGTGGCCATTGCAGAGGCCCTGGTGATGCTGGGCAGCCTCCACCTGTTCAACGGGTTCCAGCCCGTGGACTGGGGCCGCACGGTGCTGGTGGCCCTGGTGGCCGCCCTTACCTTCATGTCGGTGATGTACTTCTTCACCTGCCTGATGGGCAAGGTGGGCAGCTTCCTGATGCTTATCTTCATGGTGCTCCAGCTGGCGGGCTCGGTGGGCACCTATCCCCTGGAGCTGTCCGGCTCCTTCGTCCCCGCCCTCAACGGCTGGGTGCCCTTCACCTACACCGTGCGGGCCTTCCGCAGCGCCATTGCCGGAGGCCAGGACATTACGGGATGCCTGGTGTATCTGGGGGTGTGGCTGGTGGTGTTCACCGCCCTGACGCTGGTGGTGTTCCACGTGCGCACCCGCCGCATCCGCCGGGGGCAGCCCACCCTCATGGTGTGGCTGGAAGAGCACAGCCTGGCCTGATTTCCTACAAAAGATACAGGGTCCAATGTCCTTGCGGACATTGGACCCTGTTTTCTTATGAGAAATATTACTCGGCGTCCACCAGGGAGATGCCGTAGGTCATCTGACCGGTGTACAGCACGCCCTTGTACTGGCTGGAAGAGAAGCTGATGACGGGCTTGACCTGGAAGGTCTTGGTGCCGTTGTCGGTGAAGGACACCAGCTCGGTGCCGTTGGCATTGTCGGGAGCGGTCTCCACCACGGTGCCATCCTCCAGGATGAACTGGTAGCGGGTATATCCGGTCTTCCCGTCCTCGGTCTTGCCCTCCATGCGCATCTGGTCCCGGAACTGATCGGTGCCGGCGATGGTGACGGAGATCTTCTTGCCGTCCAGGTTGGCCACGTTCTCGGCCACGATGTTCACATCGCTGCCGTCCTTGTCCATGGTCACAGCGTCAGGAATGGTGACGGTGTAGGTGGGGTCGTTCTTGTAGTCGAAGCTGAAGGTGGTGCCGATGGCCTCGGTGCTGTTCTGGTCAAAGCTGGCGGCAAAGCCGGGCAGAACGGCCAGAGAGAAGCACATGGTGGCGGCCATCAGGGTAGCAAGGGCCTTTTTCATGGTGAGTTCCTCCTAGAAGTGTGATGTATATGTCAACCGCAGCAAAAAACTGGCGGCGGTTGTCTACGAGGCGACAATGAGGTCGGCAGACACCACAGCGTCATTTTTGGCCGCTCCGGTCTCCCGGTCGTAGGGCTGGACGTGCACTTCCAGGGTGTACTCCCCCTCCTCCAGGGCCCGGTCCAGGGTGATCTCCTGAACCGCCTTTCCCGGTTCGATGCCCTCAGAGACATACAGAGGGGTATCCTCTCCGGCCAGTGACAGGGTATAGACAAAGATGCAGTCGTTCTCCTCCGGGTTGTACAGGGTGATCTGCACATTTTTCTCTCCGGCGGGGAACACCACGGTGCCGAAACCGGGGATTTTGGTGCCGGAGCCCTGGGAGTTGTCCACTAGAGCCGAGGGCTCCCAGGCCTGGGCGTTGGGGTCCAGGGCCATACCGGAAGACTGCATGGTCCCCAGCCGATAGGCCGCGGCGATGCCCGCCAGCAACACCACCACAATGGCTGCGGCCAGCAATATCCGACGTGTTCCCTTCATATCCCACTCGCTCCCTCTTTGATCGTCATTGGTAGACACAATCTACCAAACCCATGTATAAACTGTCACCAGGGTTTGGTAAAGAAATGGTAAGAGGGGCGAAAAAAGCGCAAAAAAGGGCTCTGCCGAAGCAGAGCCCTTTGAAATGGTTTTCTTACTTGTGGTCCACGGAGTACATGTGCTTGATGAGCTCCAGAACCTTGTTGGAGTAACCCATCTCGTTGTCGTACCAGGACACGACCTTCACGAAGGTGTCGGTCAGAGCGATACCAGCCTTGGCATCGAAGATGGAGGTACGGGAATCGCCCAGGAAGTCGCTGGACACCACGTCCTCGTCGGTGTAGCCCAGAACGCCCTTCAGCTCGCCCTCAGAAGCCTTCTTCATGGCGTCGCAGATCTCAGCGTAGGTGGCGGGCTTCTCCAGGTTGACAGTCAGGTCGACCACGGACACGTCCAGGGTGGGAACACGCATGGACATACCGGTCAGCTTGCCGTTCAGAGCGGGGATAACCTTGCCCACGGCCTTAGCAGCGCCAGTGGAGGAGGGGATGATGTTGCCGGTAGCAGCACGGCCGCCGCGCCAATCCTTCAGAGAGGGACCGTCAACGGTCTTCTGGGTAGCGGTGACAGAGTGCACGGTGGTCATCAGGCCGTCCTTGATGCCGAAGTTGTCGTTCAGCACCTTAGCGATGGGGGCCAGGCAGTTGGTGGTGCAGGAAGCGTTGGACACGAAGGTCATGTCGGAGGTGTAAGCGTCCAGGTTGACGCCGCACACGAACATGGGGGTGTCGTCCTTGGAAGGAGCGGACATGATGACCTTCTTGGCGCCGGCGTCGATGTGAGCCTGAGCCTTCTCCTTGGTCAGGAACAGGCCGGTGGACTCCACAACGTACTCAGCCTCCAGCTTGCCCCAGGGAATGTCAGCGGGGTTACGCTCGGCGAAGACAGGGATCTCCTTGCCGTTGACAACGATGCCGGTCTCGGTGGCGGAAACCTCGCCCTCGAAGTGGCCGTGCATGGTGTCGTACTTCAGCATATAGGCCAGGTAATCAGCGGGACACAGATCGTTGATACCCACGATCTCGATCTCGGGATGATTGATGCTGGCGCGGAAAACCATTCGGCCGATACGGCCAAAACCGTTAATACCTACTTTAATGCTCATTGGTATCACTCCTTATAAAATTGGATGATCGCGTTTGCGCAAGGCTATTATACATCACATTCCAGCCAAATGGAAGGGGGTTGTGAAAAATTTTTCAAAGTTTCTTTGCCCCAGGCAGCACAGGAACCCTCTGGCTACAAAAAGCCGGAAAAATCCTCCATATGGCAGAAACTCGGGCCAAAAAAGAGCGGTTGAACCGGCAGCAACCGCGAAAATCCGGGGCAAAACCGCCAAATTCTCCAGACAAATCACGTCAAATAATCCAAAAAATTTGTAACATCCTGGGCCCTGCTTGAAAGATATGCACACGTATGATATGATGGAACCAAAAAGCGCAGCTATGCGCCCAAGAGAGACGAGGAAAGGAGTTATGAACCATGAAACACAGATGGATGGCATTGCCTCTGGCCTTAGGACTGACTCTGACCCTGGCCGCCTGCGGCGGCAACGACCCCAAGGAGGACCTGGTGGGCGCCTGGTCCGGCCAGGTGGATGTGATGGACCAGGTGGTGGAGGGAATACGGGTGACCGCCCCCGAGATCGCCGACGAGCTGGAGCTAGAGAACTTCTACATTCCCCTGGAGATGGAGTTCCGGGACGACAACACCTATATCATGACGGTGGACCAGGAGAAGCTGGACGAGAGCATGGATGCGCTGATTCAGAAGTCGGTGGATGCCACCATGGTATACATGGAGCAGATGCTCAAGGAGCAGGGCATCACCGACATGACGGTGGACGAGGCCCTGGCCCAGTCCGGCATGGACCGGGAGAGCTTCACCGACTTGATGGAACAGAGCATGGGCAATCTGAGCTCCTCCGTAGTCCAGCAGATTCAGACGGAGGGCCAGTACCGGCTGGAGGGGAATCAGATGTACACCTCCGATGACAAGGACACGGAGCCGGGCAGCGATGGGGCCACCCCCTACACTTTGGACGGCGACAAGTTAAATATGGATTTCAGCAACGTCAGTCTGGGTGAAGTGACCTTCACCCGTGGCGGCTGAACCCACATACCCCGGGCGGGGGGAGCGGTTTGCTCCCCCCGCCCTTGACAGTGCAGGGAGGGGGGAATATAATCGAAATTACCAATGTAACCGTAAAGGGCGGGAGGATATGAGAGAAAAAGTGAGGAATTTCTGGGGCAGGGTCAGCCCCACGGCGGGGGCCTGGGTCCACTGGACCGTGTTGGCGGCCCTCACGGGTGTGGTATGCGGGGCGGCGGGGTCCGCCTTTTCTCATGCCATCACTCTGGTGACCGCATGGCGGGGGCAGCACCCCTGGCTGCTGTTGTGTATGCCCCTGGCGGGCCTGGCCATTGTGTGGCTGTACCAGGTCTGTGGCATGGAAAACGACAGCGGCACCAACCAGATCATCGCCAGCGTGCGCTCCGGCCAGCGGCCACCCTTGCGCCTGGCCCCACTCATTTTCATCGGCTCGGTGCTCACCCACCTCACCGGCGGCAGCGCGGGCCGGGAGGGGGCAGCCCTGCAAATTGGCGGCAGTCTGGCCTGCCAGGTGGGCCAGCGGGTGCACCTGGGGGAACGCCAGATGAATGTGGAGGTCATGTGCGGCATGAGCGGCCTGTTTGCCGCCCTGTTTGGCACCCCACTCACCGCCACAGTGTTTGCCATGGAGGTGGTGAGCGTGGGTATCGTCCACTACTCCGCCTTGTTCCCCTGTCTGCTCACCGCCCTGGTGTCCACGGGGGTCACCGTCCTGCTGGGGGTGGAAGGGGAGCACTACACCCTGTCCGCCATTCCCACCCTGGAGGCGGCGTCCCTGGTCCAAATCGGGGTGCTGGGCGTGGGATGCGCCCTGCTGGCCATCGCCTTCTGCGTGGTGGTGCACCAGACCGGGCACTGGTACGCCCACACCTTCCGCAATCCCTATCTGAGGGCCGTGGTGGGCGGCGTGCTGGTGGTGGCCATCAGCCTCCTGGAGGGCAGCGGCGACTACAACGGGGCAGGGGGACACATCATCGCCCTGGCGGTGGATGAGGGCACCGTGCACGTGCCCTGGGCCTTTGCCTTGAAACTGCTGCTCACCGCTCTCACCCTGGGGGCGGGCTACCGGGGCGGCGAGATCGTGCCCACCTTCTTTGTGGGGGCCACCTTCGGCTGTGCCGTGGCCCCGCTGCTGGGGGTAGACCCGGGCTTTGGGGCGGCGGTGTGTATGATTGCACTCTTTTGTGGCGTGGTGAATTGCCCCCTGGCCAGCATCTTTTTGAGTGTGGAGCTGTTCGGCAGTGAGGGGCTTCTGTTCTTCGCCCTGGCCTGTGCCCTCAGCTACCTGCTCAGCGGCAAGTTCTCGTTGTACTCCAGCCAGAAAATTGTCTATTCCAAGCTGGAACCCCGGTTTATTGACGAACATGCGCACTAAAAAACACCCTGGAAGCGGCGCTTCCAGGGTGTTTTTCTCACTTCTGATACTCGAATTCCAGATTGTACAGGCACACCAGGTCGCCGTCGGTGACGCCCTTGGCCTCCATCTGGTCGAAGACGCCCGCTTCCCGCAGCCGCTTGTCGAACCAGTTGCGGCTCTCGTAGTCGGAGAAGTTGACGTTGGCCATGAGCTGGCGCAGCCAGGGCCCGTCCACCAGCCAGGTGCCATCGTCGTCCCGGGTAATCTCCAGGGGGGCGGAGGTGTCCACCTCGGGGGGACGCTCCACAAAGGTGGGCTCGAACACCAGGATGGGGGGGAGGTGGGCCAGCTCGTCGGCGGCGGCGTACATCAGCTCTTTGGTGCCCTGGTGGGTGGCGGCGGACATCTCAAAGAGACGGCAGCCCTTGGCCTCCACGTGGGCCCGCAGCCGCTCCAGCAGCTCGGGGTCCTCCATCACGTCCACCTTGTTGGCAGCCACCAGCATTTTGCGGGAAGCCAGCTCGGGGGACCACTGCTCCAGCTCGGTGCAGATGGTGTCGAAGTCCTCCACCGGGTCCCGGCCCTCGCTGCCAGACACGTCCACCACGTGGATCAGGAGGCGGCAGCGGTCAATGTGGCGCAAAAAGTCATGGCCCAGACCGGCACCCTCGGCGGCACCCTCAATGATGCCGGGGATGTCGGCCAGCACGAAGGAGCGGCCCTCCTCCATGGGCACCACGCCCAGGTTGGGGAAGAGGGTGGTAAAGTGGTAGTTGGCGATCTTGGGCTGGGCACGGGTGACCACAGAGAGCAGGGTGGACTTGCCCACGTTGGGGAAGCCCACCAAGCCCACATCGGCCAGCAGCTTCAGCTCCAGGATGACGTCCCGCTCCTGGCCGGGCAGGCCGGCCTTGGCAAACCGGGGCACCTGGCGGGTGGGGGTGGCAAAGTGCTGGTTGCCCCAGCCGCCCTTGCCGCCCTTGGCCAGCACAAAGGGCTTGTCATCGGACATGTCGCAGATGATTTCCTTGGTCTCGGCGTCCCGCACCACGGTGCCACGAGGCACCTTGATGACCAGGTCCGCCCCGTCCTTGCCGGTGCAGCGCTTGCCGCTGCCGTTCATGCCGGTTTCGGCCACATACTTGCGCTTATAGCGGAAGTCCATGAGGGTGGACATGTGGGGGTCCACGGTGAGGACGATGTTGCCGCCCCGTCCGCCGTCGCCGCCGTCGGGACCGCCAGCGGCCACGTATTTCTCCCGGTGGAAGGAGACGGCGCCGCCGCCGCCCGCCCCGGCCCGCACCAGGATTCGGGCGGTATCAATGAATTGATTGGCCATGGTAGGCACCTCCATTTCGAAAAAAGTGAATAACGAATAATGAATAATGAAGAAGTATGGTGTGCCTGCGGCACAGATTTCGATTGAGCGCCCAGGTCAAAAAGCCCTCGGCAGAGTTTCCCCGCCTCCAGGCGGGGAAATAAATTAAAATCACGTCTTTTCCCAGGACATGCGCATGGGAAAAGACACTTCTGGAGCCCGCCAGTGTGGAATTGGGTCGCCCTTTGACCCAATTATGCATGCAGCGGGCTGCAAGCTCCCACAAAATGCGTGCATTTTGTGGGATTACAAAAACGTCCCGGACAAGAGCTATGTCCGGGACGTTTTAACAGCATTACTGAGCGATCTCGTACACGGAGACCTTCTTGCGGTCCTTGCCCATGCGCTCGAACTTCACCTTGCCGTCCACCAGGGCGAACAGGGTGTCGTCGGAGCCCTTACCCACGTTGGTGCCGGGGTGGATGTGGCTGCCGCGCTGACGAACCAGAATGTTGCCGGCCAGAACGAACTGACCATCGGCACGCTTCACGCCCAGGCGCTTGGACTCGGAGTCACGGCCGTTCTTGGTGGAGCCGCCGCCCTTCTTGTGAGCGAAGAGCTGGATGTTGATCTTCAGCATAAGTCGTTACCGTCCTTTCTAAAGGCTGATTGAGGACCTCAGTCCTCGTCATCATCGTCCAGCAGAACGATGAGATTGTCGGGGTATTCCTGGCTCAGAGCCTGGAGATAGACCATCAAGCCAACCATCAAATTCTGGCTGGTGTGCTCATTTCCCTGGCTCAGGCCAGTAGGAAGCCGCAGAGACAGGTGGGCTTCCTCCTCCTTGACCTTTACCGGCGCTCCCAGACCCAGCACCTCATTCAAAGTGCACTCCAGAAGGCCCACGGTAGAGGAGATGGCGGCACAGACGATGTCGGACCCGGCATCGGCGTAGCCGCTGTGTCCATCCACCACAACGCCGTCCATACGGCCATTGCTTGCGTGGAATGTGACGGTGGTCATATGGCGCCTCCTAAATTAGGCGTTGACCTTGGTGATCTCCACCTTGGTGTAGGGCTGACGATGGCCCTGACGACGGCGGTAGTTCTTCTTGGGCTTGTACTTGAAGACCAGCACCTTCTTGCCCTTGCCGTTCTTCACCACGTTGGCGGTGACGGAGGCACCCTCCACAACGGGAGCGCCGAAGGTAGCGCTGTCGCCGTTCAGGACAGCCAGAACCTTGTCGAAGGTGATGGAGCTACCGGCCTCGGCATCCAGCTTCTCGATGTAGAGGACGTCGCCCTCGGTCACCTTGTACTGCTTGCCGCCGGTCTCGATGATTGCGTGCATACTTTGCACCTGCCTTTCCTTTATTACGGGCTCGCTGTCGGGGGAGGAAGCTCGAAACTTCACTTATGTCCCATTCAAAGCGGCTTTGACATTATATCAACGCCTGGGGGCGTTGTCAATGGTTTTCTCTCAATTCTTCAAAGAAAACCATTGGCTTTTTTCCTCTTTCTCTGGAGACCTGTCCTTCTCCGATTTCTCAGGCGCAGACCAGCGCCCCAGCCGGGGACGCTCCCGGCCAAAGGCTCCCCCTGAGTCAGGGGTTGACCGTCTAACCGTCCCTGTTTCCGGCTTGCCAGCCTGGTGGGGACGCTACCCGCTGGGGGTTTCTTTTGGGCGGGCAAAAGAAACCAAAACCCGCTTAGGGCGTTCCCCCCTAAGGACCTCCCTGGGGTACGAGGTCGCCCCTGCGTCAAGGCTATGTTCGGCCCGTCACCCTTGCTGTGGCGCCTAGTTCTGCCACCACACCAGGCCACCTTGGACAGCTGGCCCTATGGCTGGACGGTTTCCACGTCCGGGCCTTCCTTGGAGAAGCGGCGTTCCCGCCGCCGGAAGCCGGGCCCCCGATAGCTGGGAACAGCGGCACACCAGGGTAAAGCCCTGGGAGTAGACGGATTATGTTTCAGAGGAGTAGGTATGTTTTGTAGAAGTTCCATGCCATCTATGTGGCCCCACCAGTCCAAGGGCCGAAAAGAGGAGGACGCAGGGACACCCAGTACCGCGGGGTGGATTCCACAAGGCGGGGGAAGGCCCCGCCTTTGGTGGTCTTTGGTTCCTTTCTGGCAGCAGAAAGGAACCCCCAGCGGGGAGCGCGTTCTCCAGGCTTACAAGCATGAAAAAAGCCCCCAAAGTCAATGCAACTTCGAGGGCCTGAATTCAAAGTTTTGCCTGAAACTCCGCCGCCTGGGCCTTATGCTGGCAGATCCGCTCCCAGCTCTCCAAATACTCCTTGGGGTACTTGGGGTTGGACAGGCGGTCAATCTTCCCGGTGGCGGGATTCACCAGCTTGGTGATGCCCCCGGCGCCCAGGGAGAGCACCGACTGCAGCTCCTCCATCATGATGATGTTATAGGCGCATTCGCACCCCGGCTTAGCCCAGCCCACATTTTCAAAGGAGCCGGACATGTACTTTTGCCGATACAGGTAGTAGGGCACATATCCCGCCCCCCGCAGGGTGTTCTCGGCATAGGCCAGCATGTCCGCCACTTCCTGGGGCGTGCACAGCTTGCCCTGCTCCTCCATGAGCTTGGCCCCCTTTTTCAGGGCCAGGGTGTGGACCGTGATGTTGGCGGGGTCCATGGCCACCACCTGCTCCAGGGTGCGGGCAAAGCCCTCCACCGTGTCGGTGGGCAGGCCTGCAATCAAATCCATATTTACCATGCCGCCGTAGGCGTCCTTGGCCAATGCCATGGCATCCACGATCTGGGCGGCGGTGTGGGCCCGGCCCATCTCGATGAGCACCGAGTCCTCCATGGTCTGGGGGTTGATGGAGATGCGGTGGATGTGGTGGGCCTTCAGCACCTCCAACTTTTCCCGGGTAATGGTGTCGGGGCGGCCCGCCTCCACCGTGAACTCTACGCACCCCTCCAGAGGTAAGTGCTGCTCCATGTGAGTGAGCACCCGGTCCATTTGCTCAGCGGACAGGGTAGTGGGGGTGCCGCCTCCCATGTAGGCGGTCTTGACGGTGACTCCGTGGGCTCTGAGCTGCGCCCCGGCCTCCTCAATCTCCCGGCACAGGGCGTCCACGTAGGGCTCCACCAGGGCCAGAGCCCCCTTCACGTCGGCGGAGATGAAGGAACAGTAGGCGCACCGGGTGGGGCAGAAGGGGATACCCACATACAAAGACAGCTGTTTGGGCTCCAGGCTGCGGATGACAGACAGGGCGGCGTGGGCACAGTCCATGGCCAGGTCCGCCCGGGAGGGGCTGACCCGGTAGAGTTCTGTCAGGGTGTCCCGAGCCTGCTGGGGGGTGTCGCCCGCCACCATCTGGCGGGTGGGCAGCTTCACCGGGCGCACCCCGGTAAGGGCCCCCCAGGGGGGCTCTTGGCCCAGGGCGGCCACTCCGGCGTCGTAGAAAGCCAGGCGAATCACCCGCTGGCGCACCCGGTCGTCCTCCAGCCCGCCGGTGAGGTTGGTCTCCGGCTCGCTGCGCTGGGCCTCGTACACACCCCCGTCCCACCACAACTTGGCATGGGCCACCACGGCATGCCCCCGGGTGAACAGTTCCACCTGGGCCATGGACTGGTCCCAGGTGGGTGGTGTGTCGGGATATTCGGGTTTTTGGCCGGGGAACAGGGTCATCATCATCTGCTCCACGGCGTACTGGTACTGGTGGCCCACCAAATACAGCTTCATCCCCGTCTCATGGCCTCCAGCATGCAGAAGTTGGTGGTGCGCTCCCGCTCCAAGGTCGAGGAGCCCTCATGGCCGGGGAACACCCGCCAGTCCCCGGGCAGCTGGGCCAGGCGCTTGAGAGAATGGAGCAGCTGAGTCTCGCTGCCACCCTCCAGGTCGGTGCGGCCCATGGAGCCCTCAAAGAGGGTGTCTCCGGTAAACAGGGCGTCTTCCACCTGGAGCACCACGCCGCCGGGGGTGTGGCCGGGGGTGTGGAGCACATGGACGGTGAGGCCGCCTACGGGCACGGTGTCCCCCTCCTGGTAGGGCAGCACGTTCCCAAAGGAGCTGACGCTGGGGAAGGTGGTGCCGAACAGGGAAGTGGTGGTCTCGTTGGGGTTCACATCCGCCGGGTGGCAGTATACGGGCAGGTTGGGCCACTGAGAGCGCAGGCCGGGAATGCCCAGGATGTGGTCAAAGTGGCTGTGGGTGAGGAGGATGGCCACGGGATTCAGGCCACGGCCCTGGATGAAAGCGGCCACCTGCTCCCCGTCGTCGCCGGGGTCCACCACGGCGCAGTCCAGGGTGTTCTCGTCCCAGAAGATATAACAGTTGGTTTGAATCATGCCCAGTTGCATGCGTTTGATTTCCATATTGTCACCTCGAACAGTTCCCCCGCTTGGGGCGGGAGAAGGTCATAAATTGTCGGTAACATCATACCTTGTTTGATACAAAATGTAAAGATGGAACCGTTCGACCCCCTTCAACGCACTTCGACGTTTGACACATAGGGGCGCATTTGGGCGGCAAAGCCCTCCATGGTCTCCCCGTCCCAGGCGGAGAGGCCCGGGCGCAGCACCGTGTCCCGGTGGGTGAAGGTCTGGAGGTAATACCGCTTGGCCCCGGCAATCCAGGGCCCAATCTGGGCAAAGGACTGGGCATCGTGGAACTGGCGCACCACGGTGGTGCGAAATTCGTAGTCCACCCGGCCCTCCAGCAGCCAGGAAACGCTCTCCCGGATGGGGGAGAGGTCCAGCCCCGGCACGCCCACGGTCTCTGCGTACCGGGCGGGGCTATTTTTGATGTCCATGGCCACGTAGTCCACCAGGCCAGATTTCCACAATTCCACAAGCCGCTGTGGAAAACTCCCGTTGGTGTCCACCTTCACCAGATAGCCCAGGCCCTTGACCAGCTCCAGCAGCTGGGGCAGCTGGGGATTCAACAGGGGCTCGCCGCCGCTGACGCACACCCCGTCCAGCAGCCCCTGCCGCCGTTGGAGAAAGTCGCGGAATTTCTCCAGCGCCAGGGGTGGAGCGGACTGCTCCCTCTCCAGCTCCACCAGGGTGGCGTTGTGGCAGAAGGGGCAGCGGAAGTTGCAGCCCTTCAAAAATACGGTGCACCCCACCTTGTTGGGAAAGTCCAGCAGGGTCATGGGCTGAAATCCATCGATGGTCATGGCAATTCCCCCTTTTTTGTTCTCCCATTCATGGTAGACGGGCGGGGCCGGGTTGTCAAGGGTGACGCTCCCCGCTGGGGGTTCCTTTTGTGCGGGCAAAAGGAACCAAAACCCGCTTAGGGCGTTCCCCCCTAAGGACCTCCCTGGGGTACGAGGCTGTAAATATGTCAAGCCTATGTTCGGCCCGTTACCCCTGCTGTGGCTCCTGCCACTGCCACCACACCAGGCCACTATGGCAGCTGGCCCTATGGCTGGGCGGTTTCCACCTCCGGGCCTTCCCTGGAGAAGCGGCGTTCCCGCCGCCGTCAGCCAGGCCACCGATCGCTGGGAACAGCGGCTCACCAGGGTGAGGCCCTGGGAGTAGAAGTAGCATTTTTCAGAGAAGCAGGTGCATTCTGTAGAAAGACAGTCTATCTATGTGACCCCACCGGACCAGGGCCGAGAAGAGAAAGACGCATCAGGCAGCCCCGTACCGGCGGGGTGGATTCCACAAGGCGGGGGAAGGCCCCGCCTTTGGCGATTCTTTCCCCCATTTCTCATCGGCGAGAAATGGGGCCCAGCGGAGCGTCCCTGGCAGGGACACGCTTGAATACACAATATCTTGTGTCAAAAATATAACACAGCAATATATGTTGATTTTCGTCAGGGGGCGTGCTATCATGAAAGAGCACCGCCCGCAGGGCGGCAACCGCAAACACAGAGAGGAGCGTGGCCTATGTACCAAGTGACCAAGCGGGACGGCTCCACCGTTCCCTTTCAATTAAGCAAGATCATCGCCGCCATGACCCGTGCCTTTGAGGCCCAGGGGCAGCAGGCCCACCCGGAGGTGGTGGAGCTGCTGGCGCTGCGGGTGACGGCAGATTTTCAGCCCAAGATTCAAAACGACCTCATCGCCGTGGAGGACATCCAGGACAGCGTGGAAGTGGTGCTCATCCAGGCGGGGTATGACCAGGTGGCCAAGGCCTATATTCTCTACCGCAAGCAGCGGGAAAACGTGCGCCACGCCTCGTCCACCCTCCTCAACTACAAGGAGCTGGTGGACAACTATCTGCGCATCAACGACTGGCGGGTGAAGGAGAACTCCACCGTCACCTACTCGGTGGGGGGCCTCATTCTGTCCAACTCCGGGGCCATCACCGCCAACTACTGGCTTAGCGAAATCTACGACCAGGAGGTGGCCCAGGCCCACCGGGACGGAGACCTGCACCTCCACGACCTGTCCATGCTCACCGGGTACTGCGCCGGGTGGTCCCTGAAACAGCTCATCTATCAGGGTCTGGGAGGCGTGCCGGGGAAAATCACCTCGTCCCCCGCCCGTCACCTGTCCACCCTGTGCAACCAGATGGTGAACTTCCTGGGCATCATGCAAAACGAGTGGGCTGGAGCCCAGGCCTTCTCCTCCTTCGACACCTATCTGGCCCCCTTTGTCCGGGTGGACCATCTGAGCCAGCACGAGGTAAAACAGTGCATCCAGTCCTTTGTCTACGGGGTGAACACCCCCAGCCGCTGGGGCACCCAGGCCCCCTTTACCAACATCACCCTGGACTGGACCGTGCCCCCCGATCTGGCGGGACAGCCCGCCATTGTGGGCGGGAAGTTCATGGACTTCACCTATGGGGACTGCAAAAAGGAGATGGACATGGTCAACCGGGCCTTTTTGGAGATCATGATTGAGGGGGACGCCAATGGCCGGGGCTTCCAGTACCCCATTCCCACCTACTCCATCACCCGGGACTTCGACTGGTCGGAGACGGAGAACAACAAGCTGCTCTTTGAGATGACCGCCAAGTACGGCACCCCCTACTTTTCCAACTACATCAACTCGGACATGGAGCCCTCCGACGTGCGCTCCATGTGCTGCCGCCTGCGGCTGGACCTGCGGGAGCTGCGCAAGAAGTCCGGGGGCTACTTCGGCTCCGGCGAGTCCACGGGCAGCGTGGGGGTGGTGACCATCAACCTGCCCCGCATCGCCTACCTGTCCAAGGACCCGGAGGAGTTCTATCAGCGGCTGGACCACCTCATGGACCTGGCCGCCCGGTCCCTGCACACCAAGCGCACCGTCATCACCCAGCTGATGGAAAACGGCCTGTATCCCTACACCCGCCACTATCTGGGCACCTTCCGCAACCATTTCTCCACCATCGGCCTGGTGGGGATGAACGAGGTGGGCCTCAACGCCCCCTGGCTGCACCACGACCTCACCCACCCGGACACCCAGGCCTTCGCCGTGGAGGTGCTCACCCACATGCGGGAGCGCCTGTCCGACTACCAGGAGCAGTATGGGGACCTCTTTAACCTGGAGGCCACCCCGGCAGAGTCCACCACCTACCGCTTTGCCAAGCACGACAAGGAGAAATACCCCCTCATCCGCACCGCCAACGACCACGGCACCCCCTACTACACCAACTCCTCCCACCTGCCTGTGGGGTGCACCGACGACCTGTTCGCCGCCCTGGACGTCCAGGACCAGCTCCAGGTGCTCTACACCTCCGGCACGGTGTTCCACGCCTTCCTGGGGGAGAAACTGCCCAGCTGGCAGTCCGCCGCCGCCCTGGTGCGCAAAATCGCTGAAAATTACAAGCTGCCCTACTACACCATTTCCCCCACCTACTCGGTGTGCGCCGACCACGGATACCTGCCCGGGGAGCAGTTCACCTGCCCCCACTGCGGCAAGCCCGCCGAGGTGTACAGCCGCATCACCGGCTACTACCGCCCGGTGCAGAACTGGAACGACGGCAAGACCCAGGAGTTCCACGACCGACAAGTGTATCAAGTGGGATAAAAAACGCCCGTACCTGCCTCACATTGGGGCAGGTACGGGCGCTGTCTTGCAACAGGCGGCAAGGTCTGCTATACTCCAGATAAGGTGCTGCCACACATTTGGCGGTTGTTCCCCCTTCATCTACATAAGGGGGTGCTTCCTTGCCCCCTGGTTGAAAGGGGGTGCACTCATGGAGTATGTCACGTTTTCTGACCTGGTGCAGATTGGACTGCTGATCGTGGGTATTATCGGGCTGTTTCAGCTCAATAAAAGGAAGTAACCGCCCGGCTCCCAACCATGCGGTTACTTCTCTGATTTAACCCGGGGGGACAGCCGTTGCTGGCAGCACCCCTTTTCTATTATTAGTATACCCGTAATAAGAAGGAGTGTCAATCATGAAACAGGGATATGTGCGTTGTGCAAGATGCAAAACAATTTGTCCGCCACGGGAACAGAGGGAATCCCTGTTTCTGGAAGAAATATTATCTAATTTTTACAAAAAATTATACTTAAATCTGCCGAACCTCACAAATTTGGGATTTCGCACAAGAACATGTACCGATGGCAAGTGGGGTATGGTATGATATAAATGAAAAACGGTGCGTGTCCCACAACGCGCCGCACGTATGAAAGGAAGGAATGTACATGAAAGGAAAACGTCCTGCTAAGCGCGGTTTGGCTCTGGCTTTGGCGGGGACCATGCTGGCCTCTACTGTGGTAGGCACCAGCTTCCCGATGGCTTGGGCCGCAGAGCCCACCTACATCGGGGATGCGTCTCTCACCGACAACGCCACCCCAGCCCCCACCCCGGACACCGTTTTGCCCAACGCCAATCAGTATTGGTATCAGAAGGCAGAGCTGTCCGCATTCTGCCACTTTGGCCCCAACACCTTCAACGAGATCGAGTGGGGCGAGCACTACGGGGACAAGACCCCCGATGAGATCTTCAAGCTGGAGACCGACTTCGACGCTGACACCATGGTCAAGACTCTGAAGGACGCCGGCTTCCAGATGCTCATCGTCACCGCCAAGCACCACGACGGCTTCTGTATCTGGAACAGTGCCTACACCGAGTACGATGTGGCCAACACCAGCTACAAGAACGGCCAGGGCGACATTCTGGCTGAGCTGTCCGAGGCCTGCACCAAGTACGACATGAACATGGGCCTGTATCTGTCTCCCTGGGATATCCACGACGACAGCTACGGCTACTACGACGCCAACGGCAACCCCACCAGCAAGGAAAACGACGTGCTGGACTACAACGAGTACTACAACAACCAGCTCCAGGAGATCCTGGGCAACGACAAGTACGGCAACGACGGCCACTTCATTGAGGTGTGGATGGACGGCGCCAAGGGCTCCGGCGCCAACGCTCAGGAGTACGACTTCCAGAAGTGGTTTAACACCATTCAGAGCAACGAGGGCAAGAAGGCCGGCTATGAGGCCGACTGTATGCTCTTCGGCGCTGAGGCCTACACCACCGTGCGCTGGATCGGCAACGAGAACGGCTACGCCGCCGACGACACCTGGTCCAAGTCCATGGTGAACTACGACAACAACACCATCAACAGCGGCTCTCAGGGCGGCTACACCGTGGGCCTGGAAAACGGCAACCAGTGGACCGTGCCTGAGTGTGACGCCCGCATCACTTCCGGCTGGTTCTGGGGCACCACCAAGAACACCCCCAAGACCATTGCCGCCCTGGGCGAGATGTACTTCCGCTCCGTGGGCCACAACGGCACCTTCCTGCTCAACGTGCCCCCCAACAACCAGGGCACCGTGGACCAGGCCATTCTGGACCGTGTGACCGAGTTCGGCCAGAACGTCCAGGAGACCTTTAAGAAGAACCTGGCCACCTCCGTGCAGGCCACCAACGTCCGCGGCAATGACGTGGCCTACAAGCCCGGCAACACCATCGACGGCAACGACGCCACCTACTGGACCACCGAGGACGGCACCAACGAGGGCACCCTGCTCATCGACCTGGGCGGCGTGAAGAGCTTCGACGTGGTGAGCGTGGAAGAGGCCATCCAGAACGGCCAGCGCATCAACTCCTACAAAGTGGAGTATCGCGATGCCAGCGGCGAGTGGCACGAGATGCAGTCCGGCCAGACCATCGGCGCCAAGCGTCTGGTGCGCACCGGAGCCGTCCGGGGCGACCAGGTGCGGATCACCGTGTCCACCCCCGACGGCAAGGTGCCCATGATCAGCGAGGTGGGCGTGTACAAGGCCAGCGAGGGCTTTGAGCTCTCCGGCGCCGCCCCCGACGGCATGGACGTCATCGACATCAAGAATGGGGCCTTCCAGTTCTCCAACGGCTGGACCGACGAGACTGGCTCCCAGTTCATCGGCGGCACCAACAAGTGGGCCAACGCCGGTGCTACCTTCACCGTCAACTTCACCGGCTCCAAGATCTACCTGCTGGGTACCAAGGACCCCAACCACGGCAAGGCTGACATCTACATCGACGGCGAGAAGGTGTCCACCATCGACACCAACGCCTCCGCCCGTGCCCTGGGTCAGTACATCTTCGTCTCCGAGGACCTGGCCGACGGCGAGCACACCCTGGAGCTGCGGGTCACCTCCAAGGCCATCGGCATTGAGGCCGCCTACACCATCAACAACGGCGGCAAGGGCATGATCGGCATCGAGGAGAGCCGCTACACCATGAACGAGGACCAGCGCATGGACGTCAAGCTGGTCCGCGTGGGCGGCACCAGCGACGAGCCGGTCACCGTGCGCCTGTCCCCCAACCCCGGCTCCGCCATTCAGGATGACTTCAACACCGAGCTGAACACCGAGGTCACCTTCCAGCCCGGTGAGACCGAGAAAACCGCTCCGGTGGAGACCCGCCGCAACACCAACATCACCGGCGACCGGGAGTTCACCATCGAGCTGTCCTCCGCCGACAAGGACGTCATCCTGGGCTTCAACCCCATCGCCACCGTCACCATCAAGGATATGGACTCCGCCTCTCGCGAGCAGCTGGAGGCCCTGGTGAATGAGGCCGAGGGCACTCTGGGCGAGTGGTACTCCTCCGGCTGGGACGCCTACGCCCAGGCCGTGGCCCAGGGCAAGGAGCTGCTGGCTTCCACCGACGCCGACCAGGAGGCTATGGCCCAGGCTGTGGCCGCCATCCAGGCCGCCAAGGGCGCTCTGGTGGAGCGTGAGCAGTACTCTGCTGACGACCCCGTGCCCTTCCCCTGGCAGCCCAACTCCACCTATACCGTGGAAGCTGAGTTCGCCATTCTCAAGAACACCGGCGAGGGCGAGGCTTGGCCCCTCCAGGTCTCTGAGGCCAGCTGGGCCAGCCACGGCAAGTTCGTCAACTGCCTGAACCAGAACGACACCATCTCCTTCCCCTATGTGGCCGACCGCACCGGCACCTACACCGTCACCGCCACCTACCGCAGCGGCGACACCAACAACTCCCTGGCTTGGAGCGAGGTGGACGGTAAGATCACCTCCGGCACCGTCTCCGCTGGCGCCGGGGACAGCGCCACCGCCACCCACACCGTCACCTTTGACATCGAGGTCACCGAGGCTGGCGCTGGCACCCTGGTGTTCACCGGCCCCGCCAAGAAGTCTCCCCAGCTGGACAAGCTGGTCATCACCCCCAAGAACATCGACTACCAGACCTGCAACGTCACCGTCACCGCCAATGCCGGCGGCACCGTGTCTCCCGCTGGCACCACCGCTGTCACCGAGGGCGAGTCCTTCACCCTCACCATCACCCCCGACGCCTACTATCATGTGGAGTCCGTGGTGGTCAACG
>NZ_NFKO01000021.1:0-36522 GCF_002160435.1 Pseudoflavonifractor sp. An176
AGATTCCACCTCACGATGGACACCCTTGCCTTCGGCTAACAGTTCCTACTGCCAAGTCTGTAGTGGACTTTCACCACCAAGTTATTGCCCATGCCGGGCGCACCATGAACAAAACACCCCCCGGACTTTCACAGTCCGGGGGGTGTCTTGCTGTCGGAATTGTTACAGGCACTCCAACTGCATATACTTCTTGATTTCACAAAAACCCAATTTTTCATAGAAGTGTAATGCATTAAGATTTTCAGTCATAACTTTTAGTTCAATGCTGTGAGCATCGTTCTCGTGTGCAAATTGTTTGAATTGCTGGAACAAGGCACCTGCAAACCCATTATGTCGATATTCCTCCAAGATATACAGTGCATCAAGAAGGGCCACTGGACGGGCAAACATTCCAGGAATCTGGTAGACAAAGCCATACAAAAAACCGACTATCTTTCCTTCTGTCTCCGCAACGAGCAACTTATGTCCATCCAGCCCAATCACTTCACTGTAATTGTTACTTACAGTGTATTCCTTATTCAAATTTTTATCAAATTCTGTTTCATACCGAATCAGTTCTGTGAGCAATTCATCGACACGTGCTGCATCTTCTTTCACAGCATTACGGATTACATAACCACTTGTCTTCATATTATCCCTCCGACTCAGTTTTTTCTCATAAAGTGCCCCATCATTTTTGTATAGTTTACCATTCTCCCGTCACTATTTCAACCAATCCTCTCGAACTTCCATGAACCACCCAGACTTTCTTGGCCCGATGGTTCTCTCACAAACGCATAAAAAAGCCTCCCTTGTGTAAAGGGAGGTGGCATGGCGTAAGCCATGACGGAGGGAGCCAAAGGACTCCGCCGCACTTCTTGTGGTGCTGTGGTAGGGGCCGTGGCTTGCCCGGCCCGTGGCTACCCTGGCCTTACCCCGGGGGATTCGGGAGGGGCAAGCCCCTCCCCCACGCACAGCAACACCGGAAATCCGGCAAAGCCCTCAGGGTCTGCATTCTTCATTTTTCATTCTACATTATTCATTTTCTCTCATGTTCCAATCGGGGATGAACTTCTCCCCCACCGCCTCCAGCTCCTGCACATACCCCTGAATGCCCAGGGCGTCCATATAGCTGCGGGCGGCTCTCAGCTCCGAGGGGCGAATGGTGCGCTGCAATTCCGGGAACTGCTCCAAATCTCCACAGGGGGTGTACTGGGCCATCAGCGAAAACAGCACCTCGCCGGGGGCGAACTGCTCCGACACCCAGTCCATCACCCGCTTGGCCTCGGCCAAGCGGCCGGGGAGAATCAAGTGGCGGATGACCACCCCTTTTTTCAACATCCCGTCCTCCAACTGCACGGGGCCCGTCTGGCGGAACATTTCCACAATGGCGGCCTTGGCCGTGGAAGGATAGTCCGGGGCGGCGGAGTACCTCCCCGCCAACTCCTCCGTCACATATTTCAGGTCGGGCAGATATACGTCCACCTTTCCCTCCAGGCTTTTCAGAATCTCCACCCGCTCGTAGCCGCCGCAGTTGAACACCACAGGCAGGTTGCCGGGGATGGGCCGGGCAAGCACCTTTTGCAGCACGTGGATGTACTGGGTGGGGGTGACCAGCTCGATGTTGTGGGCCCCCTCCCCCGCCAGCTTTTCAAAGAGGGCGTACAGCTCGTCTTCCGTCACTTCCTTGCCCTGGTTTTCGTGGCTGATGGGCCCGTTCTGGCAGAACACACACCCCAGGGTGCAGCCGGAGAAAAACACCGTCCCCGCGCCTCGGGTTCCGGAAATACAGGGCTCCTCCCAGTGGTGCAGCTCCGCCCTTGCCACCTTCACCACGCTGGGCAGGCGGCACCAGCCCTTTCCCACCTCCGGGGTACGCTCCGCCCCGCACTGGCGGGGGCACAGATTGCAGATCATCCCTGAATCTCCTCCTTCACCACGTCCATCACCCCGGCAAAGGCGTTGGGCACGGCGTAAATGTCGGCAAGTTCCTGCCAGGTGCACCACACCCAGCCCGTGGGCAGCTGGTCCTCCTCCAGGCGCACCACCTGGGCGGTGAGGTGCCACTCCACATGGGAAAAGATGTGCCGGGCCACCCCGCCAAAACGGCCCTGGGGCATGTCCCCCGTCCACTCCGGGGGCAGCTGAGTGCCCAACTCATTGGGGAACTCCCACAGCCCCGCCAACAGCCCCTTGGGGGGACGCTGGCGCAGGGCTACCCGGTTTTCATGAATGAGCAGCCACACCGTCCGCTCCTCGATGCGCCGGGGACGTTTGGGGGCCTTCACCGGGATGCGGCTCCAGCTGTCCTGGGCATAGGCCACGCAGAAGTCCCGGGCGGGGCAGCGCTGACACTGAGGCGCTCCGTTGGGCAGGCATACCGTGGCCCCCAGCTCCATCATGGCCTGGGTGAACTTGTCCGGGGCGTGAAGGGGGATGATGGGACTCAGCTGGGCGGCTATGGCCCGCTTGGTGGCCTGGGCGGTGATGTCCCGCTCATCTCCGTTGATGCGGGTGACTACCCGGAGGACGTTTCCGTCCACGGCCGGGACGGGCTGTTTGAAGGCGATGGAACAGATGGCCCCGGCGGTGTAGTCCCCCACCCCCTTCAAGGCCCGCACCTGGTCATACTGGGAGGGGAACACGCCGCCATATTCCTCCATGATCTGCCGGGCGGCGGCCTGGAGGTTGCGGGCCCGGCTATAGTAGCCCAGCCCCTGCCACAGCTTCATAAGCCGCCCCTCCGGCACCTGGGCCAGGGCGGCCACGTCTGGTAGCTCCGCCATAAACCGGGCGTAGTAGTCCAGCACCGCCGCCACACGGGTCTGCTGGAGCATGATCTCGGACACCCACACATGGTACGGGGTGGGGTCCTCTCTCCAGGGCAGGGTGCGGGCGTTGTCTCGGTACCACTCCAGAAGGGGGATGGGCAGTTGTTCGATGGGCAGCATGGGGTTACCTCCAGGTCAAAAATCTTTTCTAGTATATCATACTTCCCCGTCTCCCCTCAAGCGTCGGCACAGCTGGACAAATTGGGAAAAAATCACCGCTCCCGCCTCCCCCATCCGCTCGGGGTGGAACTGCACCGTCCACAGGGGCAAGGTGCGGTGCTCCATAGCCTCCACCACCTCTCCCTCGGACCAGGCGGTGGCCACCAGCCCCCGGCCCAGCTTGCCCAGGCCCTGGTGGTGGTTGGAGTTGACGGTACACACTGCCCCATACCAGGCATCCATGCGGGAGCCCTTCCGGGTGCGCACCGGGTGGAGGCAGTCCCCCTGGGGCTGCTGGTGGAAGGGGGCCAGGGTCTTGTCCAAGTTTTGCACCAGGTTGCCCCCCGCCCACACGTTGACCACCTGGTGGCCCCGGCAGATGCCCAACACCGGGCGGCGGGCGGCGGTGAAGGCGTCCAGCAGAGCCAGTTCCCGGCGGTCCCGGGGCAGGTCCATGTCCCGGGACCCCCGGTTAAACGAGTGGAAACAGGCTGGGTGCATATCGCCGCCCCCGGCCAGAATGAGGCCATCATAGCGCAGGTCCGGCTGGGGCAGGTACACAGCGCTGCCCTGGCCCCCGGCCCGCTCCACCGCCTCCAGATAGTTGGAGGCGTCCCCGCCCCCGGTGGAAATCAAAATGGAAACCTTCACGTTTTCTTCCCCCTCCTTGCCCATAACCAACCAAACACTGAAAGCCCCTGCATGAGCAGCACGGCCACATAGAGCAGCGTGCCCACCACCACGCACACCACGCAGGTGGTGCCCAGCCACACCCCGGCCCCCAGCAGCCACTGAAACAGCAGCCGACACCACAGCCCCACCAGCACCGCCGACAGCACCGGGCGGACAAACCAGGCGTACAGCCGTAGGCGGAGCCCGGTGGCGTAGAGCACGGAGGCCAGGTTCATCCCCATCCCCACCAGGGAGGAGAGGACGAAGCCCACCACAAAGCCCCGCAGGCCCCAGGTGGACACCGTGCCATAGGTAAAGGCCAACTGCACCACGTCGCTGGCAATGGCGTTTCTGGCCCCCTTGCCCTGGAGCCCCAGGCCGTTGAGGGCGCCCCCCAACACCGACTGCACACAGGTCATCAGGGTGCCCACCGCCAGGGGCAGTATGTACTCCCCCACCCGCTGCTGCTGGAACAAGAGCTGCCCCACGGTGGGGCCCATCACCACCAGCAGCGCCATACAGGGGGCCATGAGCAGCATGGTCACCGACATGATGCGGTTTAAAAATCCCGCCGCCACCCGGGCGTCCCCGTGGGCGGTGCGCCGGGACAGATCGGGCACCATGGTCAAGCACAGCGCCCCGATAAATCCGGTGGGCAGGGCCAGCAGGGGCATGGTCATGCCGCACAGGATGCCAAAGGCGGACATGGCCGCCCCGGACTCCATGCCCCCCTCCACCAGCTTGGCGGGGATGAGCACCGCATTGGCCGAGCCCAAGATGGTGCCCAGCACCGAGGTGAGGCCCACGGGGATGGCGATGGACCACAGGCCCTTTGCCACCGACGGGTCTCGGGCCAATCCCCGGGGACGGGTGCGCTGAAAGAGCACCACCAGGGACACGGCGGAAAACACCTCGCAGATGACCATGCCCAGCACAATGAGGCCCACGGTGCGCTCCTGGTTTTGGGGCAGCAGCCACACCAGCAGGCCCAGCACCGCCCCGGCCCGCACCAGCTGCTCCATGGTCTCCACGGTGGCTGGGATGCGCACCCGCCCGGTACCATAAAAACAGTGCTTATGCAGGTTCTCCACCCCGGTGAGGAGGACGCAGGGCACCAAGAGCACAATGCCCAGCCGGGTGCGGGCATCCCCCAGCAGGTACACGGAAATGGGGTCTGAGCACCACACGATCACCGCCCCCAGGGGGACGGCCAGGAGGAAGAAGCGGCGCAGGCCCGCCCCCAACACCTGGGTCACCCCCGCCTCGTCTCCCAGGGCGTGGCACCGGGCGGCACGGGTGGACACCGCCACCGTCAGGCCCACCGCCGTCACCGACATAAACATGGAGTACACCGGCATCACCAGTTGATACAGCCCCATGGTCTCCGCCCCAATGAGCCGGGAGAGCATCATCCGGTACAAAAAGCCCACCACCTGGGCAAACAGCCCGGTGGCGGTGAGCAGCAGCGTCCCCGACCACATGGCGCTCAAAACAAATCCCCCCTTCTCATAGCGTTTCCATTCTATGAGAAAGGGGGATTTTTCATGTGAACTTTTTTCCATTTCGCCGCATAGGATAGCGAAAAGGGGGTAGATGCATGGACCAGCCCACCAGTCCCGACCGGAGTGCCGATTCCGACTTTTCCTTTCTGATGGCGGTGCATACCCTATACCGGGCGGAGGCCGGACAGACCACCGGGTTTTATCCCCTGCGCTGCGGCGAGACCGCTCTCACCCTGGGCAGCTCCGGGTTCTTTCTCACCCAGACCCTCAAGGCCCTAAACGAGACAGACCCCGCCAACGCCGCAGAGCTGTGTGCCGCCCAGTGGGAGGTGATGGCGGCGGGTCTCATTTTGATTGCCGCCTTTATCCAGTTTGAGCTGGTTCAATACCGCAGGCGCACCGGGCAGCTGCCGGACGTTCTCACAGCTTCTTGAGCCGACCCGCGGCCCGCAGAATGGAGGCCACCGTCTTGCTGTCCTCCAGGCGGCCATCAATGGCCATCTCCACTGCCTCAGACAGGGGCATCTTCACCCGCTCCAGGAACTCGTCCTCGTCGGGGTGCATCTGGCCGAAGGTGAGGCCACGGGCCAGGTACACGTGCTGGAGCTCGTCGCAGAAGCCGGGGGTGGGCAGCATCTCACCCATGGGAATCCACTCCCGGGCCTCGGCGCCGATCTCCTCGCTGAGCTCCCGCTTGGCCGCCTCGAAGTGGTCCTCGCCGTACTCCAGCTTGCCGGCGGGCACCTCCAGGAGCACCTTGGCATAGGGGTAGCGGTACTGGCGCACCAGGTAGATGTTGTCCTCATCGTCAATGGGCACCATGACCACAGCGCCGGGGTGGCGGATGACCTCCCGCCAGGAAGTACGGCCATTGATGAGCTCCACCGTATCGTAGTGGACCTTCAGAAGGCCGCCGTCATACACCAGCTTGCTGGTGAGTGTTTTTTCCATGAGTTCCATACCACAAGACCTCCTCGTCTCATTTCCCTGAGTATAGCACACTTTTCTCCCCATTGCCATAGGAGGAGAAAACTTGTATAATGACTTTATCACACTAGAGAAACGACGAGGTGTTTTCCATGGAACTCTCCCATGTTCATATCGGTCTGTCCACCCTCTCCGTCTACCGGGACCTGCTGGACCAGCCGGTGACGGTGGCCCTGTCCAAGCTGTCCAAGGCCCTGGAGACAGGGGACGGCCTGACTGCCGCCCAGTGCTACAGCCAGCTCTTCTATGAGATGCAGCGCTCCGGCAGCCCCAGCCTGGGCCACTGGCTCTATGAGGCTCTGCGCTGGTCCCAGGGCCCCTACCCCACCGCTATAGCAAAGGGGGAGTGCCCGGAGCACCTGGAGTATGCCGCCAGGCTGGACATCAACACGCTCAACCAAATTGGATTGATTTCCAGCCAAACTTGGCTGGATGCTATCACCGCTGCCACTCCTGCCAAACTACGCCCCTTGCTGCCTCAGATGCTTATCTGGCCCCCTGCACCCCCCTTCGTTCTTCCTTCTCTGTCCCGGGCCTATCGCCAGGAGGGCGTGGGACCCCTGGCCCGGCACAAGGCCTTTGTGTGGGAGGACGGCACCCTCATCCCGGTGCCCCACCCCGACTGTCCCACCAGTGAGCAGCTCATGGGCTACGAGCACCACCGCAACCAGGTGGTGCAGAACACCCGGGCGCTGCTGGCGGGAAAGTACGTCAACAACGTGCTGCTCTACGGCGAGAGCGGCACCGGCAAGTCCGCCACTGTCAAGCACCTGCTCACCCTGCCGGGGATGGAGCAGCTGCGCCTCATTGAGGCGGACAAGGAGAACCTGTCCGGCCTGCCCGCCCTCATCCGCTCTCTGGAGGGGCAGCCCTTGAAGTTTATCATCTTCATTGACGACCTCACCTTTGACCGGGACGACCCCACCTACTCGGTTCTGAAAACCATTTTGGAGGGGGGCGTGGAGCGTCGGCCCCAGAACGTGGCCATCTATGCCACCTCTAACCGACGCCATCTGGTACGGCAGACCATTTCGGAGCGGGCGGGGGACGAGATGGACCGCAACGAGACCATCCGGGAGAAGACCTCCCTGGCCGACCGCTTCGGACTGCGCATCCTGTACCAGGGCTTAAGCCGGGGCGAGTTCTTGGACCTGGTAGACCTATTTGCCGCCCAGCATGGGTGCACCCTGCCCCAGGAGCAGCTCCACCAGCAGGCCATCGCCTGGGAGCGGCACCATGGGTCCACCACACCCCGGACGGCACTGCAATTTGTGCTGTCACTGTGAGGAAAAGACCTCCACAATCGGCTTCCCGGTTGTGGAGGTTTTTTCTCATCCTATAGTATCTCGAATCTGGGCCATCACCTGGTCCGTCTCGTATTTCAGCTCGGCGGCGGACATGCGCTGGGCCCCGTGGCCCAGAATGATCATCTGCTCCAGGCCGTCGGAGGTGGCCACCCGCACCCGGTTGTCCCGGCTGAGCTGGTAAGTGGTGCGCTCAATGTACATGTCGGCGGTCTCCGCCTCCTTGGTGTACACCACATACAGGTCCCCCAGCTGCTCCACCGCTCCTTTGCCGCCCTTGACCTTGTAGGCGTCAAAGACCACGATGACCTGACAGCCTCGCCAGCTCTGGTAGTTGCGCAGCAGGTCAATGAGCTTGGCCCGTGCCCCGTCCAAATCCTCTCGGGCCAGGGCGGACAGGTCTTCCCAGGCGTGGATGATGTTGTACCCATCCACCAGCAGGTAGTCCTTCCCCGTCCGCTTTTTTAAGCCCTTCCAAGGCCGCTCCTTGGGCTTGGTGGTGGCCTTCACCGAGTGGAAGGCCCGGGGCTTCACCGCCCCATAGGTGCGGGCAAAGATCTCCTCCAGCTCCTTGTCCAGGGCCACCTGGGAAGCGTAGCCCCGCTGGAACTGGGGGGCAGGCTGGGCCTTGCGGGCCCGCTCCTCCTCTGGCAGCCAGCCGCTGTCCACATGCATGCGGGAGCGCACCTCATTCCAGGGCACGTGCACCCCCGCCCCGTGGTCACAGAACACCGAGCCAGAGGGGTTGTCCACATCCCGGTCCGGGTCGTAGCCCCGCTCCTCCACCACTTGCTGGGTGTTATGGCAAGGGCGGTAGCCGTCCAGGCGGCAGGAGAATCGGCCTCGGCCCTGGGTATAGGCGGCCACCTGGCTCCAGTACTCCCCCACCTCGGACACGGGCAGGGACCCGGTGAGCACCGCCGTCTCCCCCCGCATCTGGGGGCCCTCAAACTCGCCGCACATGCGCTGCACGTCGGTCATGGCCCGGCCCACGCTCTCCCCCGGCACCTCCAGGCGGAAGGTATACCAGGGCTCCAGCAGGATGGTCTCCCCCATCATCAGTCCTTGGCGGATGGCCCGGTAGGTGGCCTGGCGGAAGTCGCCCCCCTCGGTGTGCTTCAAGTGGCCCTTGCCGGTGAGCAGGGTCAGCTTCAAATCGGTAATGGGAGACCCGGTGAGCACTCCCACATGTTGGCGCTCCACCAGGTGGGTGAGAATGAGCCGCTGCCAGTTGCCGTCCAGCACGTCCTCGGAGCACACGGTGTCAATTTGCAGCCCCGCCCCCCGCTCCAGGGGCTCCAGAAGCAGGTGCACCTCGGCGTAGTGGCGCAGAGGCTCAAAGTGGCCCACACCTTCCACAGGACGGGCCAAGGTCTCCAGGTAGACGATGCTGCCGGGGCCGAAGGTGACATCCAAGTCGAAACGGCGGCGCAGTTCCCGCTCCAATACCTCCCGGTGCACCTGGCCCATGAGCTTCACCCGCACCTGCTCTGCGTGTGGCTCCCACTCCACTTGCAGCTGGGGGTCCTCCTCCTCCAGGCGGCGCAGCCGCTCCAGCAAGGTGGAGGCGTTCACCCCCTCCGGGGGAATCACCTGATAGGAGAGCACCGGCTCCAGCCGGGGGCCGGTCCAGTTCTCCTCTGCCCCCAGTCCCTCCCCCGCCGTGGTGTGGGTGAGCCCGGTCACAGCGCACACCGTCCCGGCGGGGGCCACGTCCACCGCGGTGAATTTGGCCCCGGAGTAGAGGCGAATCTGGTTGACCTTCTCCTCCCAGTTGGGTCCGTGGAGCACCTCTCGCACCCGCATCTGGCCCCCGGTGACCTTCAGCCAGGTAAGCCGCTCGCCCCGCTCGTCCCGGGTGATTTTAAAGACCCGGGCCCCGAAGTCTTGGGGCCACTCCGGTTCCAGAGTATAGGCCTCAATGCCGTCCAGCAGCTCCTCCACCCCCTCCACTTGGAGGGCTGAGCCGAAGTACACCGGGAACAGCTGCCGCTGCACCACCAGAGCCGCCAATTCCTCCTGGGTAAATTCCTCCCCGGACAGGTACCGCTCCATGAGCGCCTCGCTGCACAGAGCCGCGCCCTCGCCTCGGGCCTCTGGGTCTGCCATGTCCACAAAGCCGTGGCCCAGCCGCCCCTCCAGCTGTTTGAGGATGGCGGTCTTCCCCTCATTGGGCTGGTCCATCTTGTTGACAAAGAGAAAGACGGGCACCCCCGCCTCCTCCAGCAGCTGCCACAGGGTTTCGGTGTGGCCCTGGACCCCGTCGGCGGAGCTGACCACCAGGATGGCGCAGTCCAGCACTTGCAGGGCCCGCTCCGTCTCGGCGGAGAAGTCCACGTGCCCCGGGGTGTCCACCAAAGTCAGCTCCAGGTCCCCCCGGCGCAAGATGGCCTGTTTGGCATAGATGGTGATGCCCCGCTCCCGCTCCAGCTCCTGGGTGTCCAGAAAGGCGTCCCCGTGGTCCACCCGGCCCAGGCGGCGGATGTTGCCCGTCAAATAGAGCATGGCCTCGGTGAGGGTGGTTTTCCCGGCGTCCACGTGGGCCATGATTCCAGTTGTCAATCGTTTCATGTTGGGTATTCCCCCTGCGTTTGGTTCTCCATTCAGAGTACCCGATGGGATCACATCTTGCAAGTGTTATCGGGAAAAAATTTACTCGGACTGTGTCCGATTCACCCCTTCATATAAATCGGCCTCTACAATTTTCTCGTGCAATTCTTCAAAACTACATTTTCTAGCACCGATATTCAAAAGGCGGTGCAAGGAAATCATCTTTTGTGCTCCCACGTTCTCGTTGAGCAGCCTGGTTGGAGCTACATAAAAATCCCATTGGCTCATATCCAACGGGTTTAAAGTCTCCTGCTCTGTGTGGTGATGCACACAAAACACATAGACCTTTGCTTGTCGTCTCAGTTCACGTTCATATTCATTCGCTTCATGGTCCCAAGCGTGGGTCGGCGGTATACGAAAGCTGATACTTGATAGACGGTCCTGTCCCCAGCTCTGGAGATACCCGGAGGATTTCACCTCCACCGAGATTCCCTCAGGAGAAAGCAAATCATATGCATCCCACTCCACACGCCCACGCCGCTGTATCCCCAGCGCACAAGCCACCAGATATTCTGCCAGGTGGCCTCGTTCCACATTGCCTATCAAGTCCGAATGTGCCCATCGCCAGTAATCCACCAAGGAGGCAAATGTATCTCCATTGGCTGTACAAAAGGGTTCGTCTCCCTGATAAAATTTGGGCTCTATTGCAGGATATTTTTTCTCTTCCATAGTGATAGCCCCCGTTTATTCTCACTTACAGCGCATGGAAAAGGCGGCAGGAATCATCCTGCCGCCTTTTCTGCGTTACGGGCATGAAATTTCATACCCAATGAAATTTTAGGCGTTCTTCTTGCGGAAGATAGCCAGCACAGCCAGACCGGCCGCGCACACCACAGCGGTGAACAGGTAGGCAGCCACATTCATGGTATCACCAGTCTGGGGCACCTTGCCGTCATCGGGCTGGGTGGTGGGAGCGGGAGTCTGAGAGGGCTGCTGGGTGGGCATCTCGCCCTCAGCAGTCAGGTTCTCCATGGCGGTGAGCAGGTTCATCACTGCGGTATCCACCTTGGCCTGATCGTCCTCGGTGAGGCTCTCGTCGGCCATCACGGCCTGAGCAGCAGCCAGAGCGGAGCGGAAGGCGCCCACGCTGGCCTCGTTGTAGCCGTTGAGGTCCATAGCCTCGGCCTTGGCAATCAGCTCTTCCAGGATGGACTTGTCAGCCTTGAAGCGCTGGGCCAGGATGGCGTTGAGCAGGTCCTCAGCCACGGGCTTGATGTCCTCGTCCATGGCGTCGCCGTCGTCCATGACCTTCTTGGCGGCGTCCAGAGCGTCAACCAGCATCTGCCAGTTGTCAGCCACATACTTGTCCTCGTCGGGCAGCATGCTCTCGGCCTTGGCGATGAGCTGCTCCAGCATGGTCTTGTCGCCCTGGGTGAGACCCAGACCCCAGATGCCTTCCAGCAGAGCGTCCCAAGCGGCGTTGATCTCGTCCTGAGTGGCGTTGGGGTTGTCCAGAACGGTCTTGGCATTGGCCACAGCGGCCTCAAAGGCGGCCTTGGCGGAGTCGGTGACACCCTCGGTGGACAGGGTCAGAGCGTACTCATAGGTCTTCTGCAGCAGGTCCTTGTTGCCGGGCTGGGCCTCGCCAGCGGGCACCAGAGCGTCCACGGCGGCCTCATAGGCAGCCTTGGCCTCCAGGAACTTCACGGGGTCCACACGCTGGTCGTTGCTGGTAGCGGCCAGATCCTGAGCAACCAGCTCGTCAATGGCCTGCTTGGCAGCGGTGACAGCGGCGTAGCTCTCAGCGGTGTAGTCCTCAGCCACGATGTTCTCGTAGCCAGCCACAGCCAGCTGAGCCAGCTCACGGTTCCGGGTGGAGTACACCAGACCGGCCTGAGCCTCTTCCACAGCGGCCTTCAGCTGGTCGGCCTTCTCCTGGGACAGGTTGCCGGCGTCGGCCAGAGCAGCCTCCAGGTCCTCCATGGCGGAGGAGTAGGTCATGAAGCTAAAGGTGGTGTAGACGTTGTTGTCGTTGGTGACCTTGTTGTCCACCAGACCCTGCAGCTCGTCCACGTTGCTGGCCTTGAGCACAGCATTGTTCACGGCGCTGTTCAGGGAGCCCAGAGCGGAGTCCACCATGGACTGGGTGACGTTGTCGTTTTCATACATGGCCTGAGCCACAGCCTTGGCAGCCTCGTAGGCAGCCACGCTGTCATCGGTCCAGGTGTCGGTGGGCTGAGTGGCATCCAGAGCGGCCTTCAGCTCGTCCTTATCCACCTGGCCCACAGCCTGGGTGGAGGTGACGATCTCGGCGATCTCGGGGATGGTGTCGGTCCAAGACACGGTGATGCTCTCCAGAGTCTTGCCGGTGTCCAGCTTGAACTCGTTGATGGCCTGGTTCAGAGTGCCCAGCTCCACAGCAGCGTCCTCGCCCACATACTGAGCGGTGACGGTGGCGTTGGAGATGGCGCCCAGCTGCACCAGACGGATGGAGGTCAGGCCGGTGGGCTCAGAGATGCGGTAGGTGAAGGAGCTGTTGGTGGCGCTGGACTTGTAGGTGGTGGTGTAGTCACCGTCCAGAGCGTTGGAGGGGATCATGCCCTTCTGCTCCACGTCAGCGCTGACGATGTCACGGTTGCTCTCGGGGGAGATGTACTCGCCGCCGTTGATCTGAATCTCGCTGAAGCCCAGCCATCTGTGGCTGTAGGTGCTCAGAGGAGTGACACGGATGTAGCGGCCATCCACGTCCAGACCGGTGGCCTCGGCGTACATGTAGCCGGGGTTCTTGCTGTCGTGATACAGGGTCTTGTCCTGCATGTCCTTGGCCACGGAGTTGTCCCACACGTTCTCGAAGTCGCCGTCGCCGATGACCAGGACCTCAGTCCAGTCCTCGCCGTTGGCGGACACCTCGAACTTCACGTGACGGGGGTAGTTGAGCTGAGTCTCCACGATGTAGTAGCGCAGAGAGGAGAAGTGGATGGTCTGGCCCAGATCGAAGGTGATGGTCTTGCCAACGTCCTGGGTGCCAGTGATCATGCCCAGAGTGGACAGGTCGCCGTCGAACACGTTCTTCACGGTACCGTTGTTTCTCATATCGGAGGAAGTGTCCTGAATGGCGAAGTTACTCTCCACGGTCTTCTCGCCCACGAACTCGTAGGAAACCACGAACTCGGTGAGGTTGAGCACCACGCCGTCAGCAGAGGAGACAGCGCGCACATAGCGGGCGTCGGTGGCGGACTTGGCGGTGTAAGCGGTCCAGGTCACACCGTTCATAGAGGTCTCCAGAGTCACGCCCTGGGGCAGCTCGGAGGTGGTCACGCCGGTGACAGCCTTGATGTTGCCCAGGTCCACACCCACGTAATCGCCGGTGTTCAGGGTGGCGGTGCCGTTGGTGAGGTTCACCTGGCCCTCGGAGGCGTTGGAGAGGATGTTGGTCTCCACATTGGTGTACAGGTTCTCGGTGGAGCCGGACTGGTTGAGCACCTCAGTGACGGTGAACTCGCTGAAGTAGCCCCAAGAGCCCTGCTGCACCAGGTTGCGGATGCGGATGTACTGAGCCTGAACGCCGTCCAGGTCGATGTCCAGCACGTCGGTGCCGCTGGCCTTGCCCTCGTAGCGCTCATAGTCAGGCACAGCGGTCCACTCCTGGCCGTCCACGGAGGTCTCGATGGCGTACACCTTCAGCTTGTCGGAGCTGTCGCCGTTGCCCACCACAATGTGAGCGCTGTCCAGCTTGGCAACCTTGCCCAGGTTGTAGCCCAGGAAGTCGTCCACCATGAAGTCGTCGCCGGTGGTGTTGCCGGACCCGTCGGGATCGTACCAGACGAAGGTGCCGTCGTTGCCGTCGTACAGGTTGGCCTCGTTGCCCTGATAGACAGTCCAGCGCTCGGTGCGGATGATGTTGTACTCAATGGGCTTGCTGGAGGTGTCGGCGGAGAATTCCACGTTGAACTCGCCCACACGCCACCAAATCTTCTTGAAGGCATCGTTCTGCACACGCACAGCGGTGGTGGTGATGTCCTCATCAGAGAAATCGAAGGTCTGGACCTTGTCGCCGTTGACCTCGGCGATGGTCTGCCAGTTGCCCTCATCATCCAGGTACTGGATGGAGCCGTCGGTGATCACGTCGCCGGCAGCGGAGCCGCCCTGAGCGAAGGTGACGCTGGACAGCTTCATGGGCTCAGTGAGGGTGTACTGGATGTAGGAGCCGGCGGGCAGGCCGTCCTTGTCGGTGCCGCTGGCCACAGACAGCCACACCTCGCTGGCGCTGGCGCCGCCGTTGGCACCATCGTTGAGCACGTCCCAAGCGGTGCCGTTCATCCGATCCCGGTTGGTGGAATAGGTACCCTCAGTGACCTCAGGCTCGCTGTCCTGAGCGTTGATCTGGAACTCTCTGAGATCCAACCAGCAAGCACCGCTGTTGGCCTGAGTGGTGATCAGGCGCACGCCCATAGCCTGGAAATCCTGGGGCAGTGCATCCTCATCCAGGGAGATTTCGAAGGGCTGATTTCTCGGCACATCGAATTGATTCTCTCCCTCACGCAGCTCAATATCAACCCACTCTTTTCCATCGGTGGTATACTGGAGTTTGGAATGCTCAAAGTGATCGGCCTGACCCTGCATGGTAATGCGGATGTTGTTCACATCGATGACCTTGTTATACAGCAGTCCCACATACTCGCCCTCAGCAATGGCATTGGGAGTTTTAAACGTCATGCCGGTACTGTCGCTTCCATCAAAGATATTAGCAACGTCACCAGTGGGGGTGTCGGTACGGTTGGTGATGAAGTTGGCAATCACCTTGCTGGGATCCATGGCGGTCTCCGCAGACTGAGAGACATAGTTGGCCAGGGTCTTGATGAAGGGCACGATGTGCTGCACGCCCACCTCGGCATACTCGGTGTGATCCAGGTACCAGAAGCCGTAGGTCTTGGAGCTGTCGAAAGCGGTCTTACCCTCAGAGTTGTACTTGAGGATGTTGGAGGTATCCCCTGCCAGCACAGCCTTCACGCCGTTGAGGTAGGCGATGGCGGCGGTGGTGGTGTCGTCCCAGCAGTTGAGCCAGTAGACGATCTGATCCTTCACATCGGTGTTGCCAGCCTTGGCCCGGTAGGTCTTGGCGGCCTCCTGGAGCAGCTCAAACTCGGCCATCACGGTGTTCACATCGTCCACAGTGACGGTACCGGCAGTCAGCTTCTCCTTGAAGGAGTTGAGAATGGGCTTGAGTTCCACAGACTCCTGCAGCACGCGCACACGGCTGTCCATGTTCTGGTTGATCATGTGCTTGGACAGCTCACGCAGAGCATTGGAGGCGTCATTGGGAATGACGGTGTTGTGGTCCACGCAGGCGAAGGAAGCGTCCCAAGCCTTGTCAGCCTCCTCCTGAGTCTCCCAGATGTTCCAGGAATAGCAGGCATTGCCGAAAATGGCCACCTTACTGGGCTCAGACTGCTGCATGGGGTTGAGTACGATGCCCTGGATGTTATCCGGGTCGACACCGATCTGGAGGAAGTCAGAGTAACCACCCATGATCAGGTGCTTCTTGGAGTTGTCAGTGCAGGGCCAGTTGATCCACATGTAGGGACCACGGCCCACGGTGTTGGTGAAGGAAGAGGTGAAGTTATCGGTAACCTCGCCCCAGACCTTACCACCGGTCATGACGATCTGCACGTTCTCGGGGAACTGGGCATAGTAGGACTGGCCCCAGCCCATGTACTCCTGGGTGCAGAAAGGCAGGGTGGTCTTCAGATCGGGATAGGTCTTCTGCATCTCCACCAGCCAATCGCTCATGTCGGTGAGGAAGCGGACATAGTTGTCGTTGCCCACGTGAGCGGCGTCGTCGGCCAGAATGGCGATCTGACGCACACCGGCCTCGATGACCTGGGCAAACTTGGCCTGAACGGCAGCCAGGTCAGCCTGGTAGTTCTCCTCGGTGTTGAAGCGCACCGCATTGTACATAAAGGGGTGCAGCGCAAACACAAAGCGGCACTTGGAGGCGTTGCCGGCCTCAGCCAGAGGCTTGATTTTCGTCTCCAGTTCCTCCTGGGTGTAGAGAGAACGCCACTGAGCATTGTGCTTGGGGTCGTCCTTGGGGGCGTAGAAGTAAGAGTTGAGCTTGTAGTAGCCGCCCCAAGTCATCAGATTGACCCGGTCCTGGGTGCTCCAGGGGTTGCCGTAGTAACCCTCGATGAAGCCACGGCTGGCCACGTCGGCCCAGTCCTCCATGTGGAACTCCTGGATGGTGTAGCTGTCCATCTGGGTGAACACGTGGTACAGGCTGGTCAGGCCGTAGAACGCAGCGTCGGTGTCCCGGCCCAGCACGGTAATCACGCCGTTCTGGTTGTCCAGGACATAGGAATCCAGCTCGTCAAACAGCCCGTCGGTGGTCACCTCCAGGTTCTCCTTGGCATAGCTGTCCACGTAGCCGCCGGAGCCGTTGATACCCACCAGAATGTTGGTCTTACCGTTGACCATCTCGTCCGAGGTGGTGTAGGTGATGTCCCCCTTCAGGTCCAGCACCTCGTCCAGGCGGTCCTTGGTGTACTGGTCGATGCCGTCCTCGAACACCACGTTGACTTCATTTTTAACAATGTAGTCTCCACCTGTATAGGTCATCACATGGGGATTGGGGTAAATCTCATACCCGGTACTCCCCGTGTCCTCGGCCTGGGCCTGGAAGGGGGTCATTGCCACACAACCCGCGCCCATGACCGCGGCCAAGGCGGCCGCAGTGAGTCTGCGTCCCATATGGGCCTGACTCGCTTGTCTTGTTTGCCGTCTCATTTCGCTTCCTCCTTATCTTATTTTGGATGCTGGAGCTTCCCACAAAAAACAAAAAAAGCCAGACCGCCAGGAGCAACTACTACATGGTCTTCATAGTCTTCTGGTCAATCCGGTTTTGCCCTTGCGGTAACAATCCATTCTATCCAATTATGAGTGAATCTTACCATATTAAGTTAGACAAAGTAAACAGTGTGTTTCGAAATTTTTAAATTTTTTACAGTTCTCTTTTCTTTCCCGATTTAACTTGCAGAAGTAATGGGTGCAATTTCATATTTTTGCGGAAATTCGTGTATTTATTCAGTAAAAAAATAAATTCCATTTGGTTCCATATCAAAAACTTTTGTGTCTGGTTCATCATTTTGCACAATACAAATAAAAATTGCCGTGGGGAAGCACATGTCTTTCCCACGGCGGCGGCAGGGCAATTTTCTCACCGGAGCAGCTGATAGATGCACCCGTATATCACACTGGCAAACACCCCATAGGCCAGCACGGGCCCGGCCACGGTGAACAGCTTGGCCCCGGTTCCGGTGATGCGCCCCTCACTTTGAAACTCCAGGGCCGGGGACACCATGGCGTTGGAAAATCCGGTGATGGGCACCAGGGTTCCGGCCCCCGCTTTCCGGGCGATGTCGTCAAACACGCCCAGACCTGTGAGCAGGGCGGCCACGAACACCAGGGTCAGAGACACCAGCGGCAGGGCGTTCTGCCCCGCTCCCCAACGTTCATATAAGGTACTCAGCCCCTGGCCCAACGCACAGATGCCGCCCCCCACGCAAAAGGCCCACACCAGATTTTTGGCGGTGGGGGAGGATTTGGCCATGGCCATCACATACTTTTGATATTCCTCATTGCTCATGTTCATGGGTTCTCACCTCACAGAGAGTATACCCATTTTTTATGAATTCATCATAGCAGTGGGGGCAGAAAGCGGCATTCGGCGCTCCCTGCCCCATGGATTTCTCAGGATTCTTTTGATTCTTTGTTCTCTTTCTGAGCCTCTCGGTTGCGGCGCACCCGCTCCAGCATCCCACCCAGGGAGGCATTTTCCTGCAGTTCCAACAGCTGCCCAATGAGCTGATTGGATAAGAGGAACCCCTCTGGGGTAAACTGCCATCGGCGTCCACGTCGGCGGGCCCAGCCGCGCTGCTCAAACTCCGCCAGCTTGGCGGCGATGGGCTCGAAGTTCATCATATACTCCCGCCGGTACTCCCACTCCTCAATGCCGTGGACGGTGCGCATGCGGAGCATCAGGTATTCGCTGCCCCGCTCGCGCCGGGTGATCTGCTCCGACTCATCCACCACCGCGTCCCCCTGGAGCATGTGGTCAATGTACTGGTCCAGATCGGAGAGGAAGGAATACCGCCGCCCGCCGAAATCCGAGTGGGCCGCAGCGCCCAACCCCATATAGGGGTGTCCCATCCAGTATTTCATATTGTGCCGGGACTGATAGCCCCGCTTGGCAAAGTTGGAGATCTCATACTGTTCGTACCCGGCCTCGGCCAGGCGCTTCACCGTCCACAGGTACAGGGCCGCCTGTTGATCCTCGTCGGGCAGCTGCTCGCCTCGAGCCACACGCTGGGCCAGAGGAGTCCCCTCCTCCACCGTCAATCCGTAGCAAGACAGGTGCTCCGGGTTGAGAATCAGCGCCTTTTCCACCGTCTTGTGCCAGCTCTCCTCGGTCTGCCCCGGCAGGCCGTAGATCAAATCCAGGTTCAGGTTCGTGATTTTGGCCCGACGCACCGCCGTCACCGCGTCCACCACCTGGCGATAGGTGTGAGGACGGTGCACGGCCTGCAGCTCCTGGTCACAGCCGGACTGCATCCCCATGGAAATGCGGTTCACGCCCGCTCGGCGCAGGTGGCGCAGCATCTTCTCATCCACGCTGTCCGGGTTGGCCTCGATGGTGATTTCCACATCCTTGGACAGGGTGAAGCGGCGTTTGATGGTGTGCAGCAGCTCCACCAAGCGCTTTTCTCCGTACCAGGTGGGGGTGCCCCCTCCGATGTAGATGCTGTTGACGGAAAAACTGCGGGCCGCCTCCGCACTCTCCACAATGTGGCGCAGGAGCGCTTTTTGGTAGTCGTCCATCCGGTCTTCCCGCCCTGCCAGCGAGTAAAAATCACAGTAATCACACTTGCTGCGGCAAAATGGAATGTGTAAATACAGTCCCAGGCACTCTCCCATACGCTCTCCTCCTGCGGGTGTTCATCTAATTTTATGATTATAGCACACACCAGGTATAGATTCAATGTCACTTCTTTCAATCTCGTTTTTATTATTATATTTGGTCATATTGACCTTGATATCACGAGGTGAATATGTTATAATGAGTTCTCAGAAAGGATGGTGTCACTATGGAACACGCACTCACACCTGACCCCTTTGACGCCCTGCCCCGTCCCCGGAGACGTCCCCAGGAGCATGGCCGCACGCCCTTCGACGGACTGCGCCCCTGGTCGGCCATCACCCACGGAATTGGTGCGGCGCTGGCCATCCTGGGCACGGTTCTGCTGCTGGTAAAGGCAGTGATCACCGGTGCTGACGCTTGGAAATTGGTCTCGTTCTCCATCTATGGAGCGTCCATGATCGGACTATATACCGCCTCCACCCTCTACCACTCGGTGCACACCACCGCCGCCAAGCGCATTGCGCTGCGGAAGTACGACCACGCCTCCATCTACTTCCTCATTGCGGGCACCTACACCCCGGTGTGTCTCACCGCCCTGCGGGGGCCCTGGGGCTGGTCCATGTTCGGCATCATCTGGGTCCTGGCCATTGCGGGGCTGGTGATGACCTTGGCCTGGATCAACTGCCCCCGTTGGCTCACCTCCACCATCTACATTGCCATGGGCTGGCTGGCATTGGTGGCCATCTATCCCCTCTACCTCACTCTGGGGGTGTCCGGCGTGCTGTGGCTGCTGTCCGGCGGCATCCTCTACACCATTGGCGGCGTGCTCTACGCCCTGAAGTGGCCCGCCCGGGACAATCCCCGGTTTGGCTGTCACGAGATTTTCCACGTGTTCATTGTGCTGGGCTCCGTGGCCCACTTCATGATGATCTATCACGTATTGCTCCCCCTCTAAGATGCAAGGATGTGTCGCAAAACGTAAGTTTTGTGGCACATCCTTTTTTACTCTCAACAGCAAAAACGAATCCAGTATGTGGAACTTCCGCAGCGTTTTGGGCATGCAAAAGCCAGCCCACACCACCTGGATGGAGCTTTCTGCGGAAATTTTCCAATTTCGGTAAGCTACGCTGTCATTTTCTCAGATACACGGGTTTGAAGCCGTCCGTGTTCCCGCTTCATCCACAGCTTTTTCAGGTTGAAGGCTAAAGCGAGAAAGAACATTTCAGTCCGTACGTTTGCCTTTCCAGTAGTTAGAAAGCGGCGGAACCCAAAGTCGTTTTTTAGAAGTGCAAAGGCTCCCTCCGCCTGAATGGAGCGGCACAGCCGAAGATGTATCCCCCGTGGTGTGGTAATATTTTCAGTTGCCGTAGCTCGCTTTTCCCAGAAGGTCTTTTTCAGTGCGATCTCTTTGGGCTTAGTTGGATCCTTGGCTCGGCAGCACTGGGAACGGCACGGGCAGCCATCGCAGTTTTCGCAGCAATACCACGCAGTGGAAACCAACTGTCCGTCTTGAACTTCGGTACACTCCCGCCGCAGAAATAGCCGGCGGCCTTGCGCACAGATAAAACAGTCTTCTTCCTGGTCATATTCCATGTTCTCCACTCGCCCAACTTGTTTCTTAAACTTTTTGCTGCGTCGTTGCTCATAGTTCGTGGGCTTTATATAACAGATTTGTCCTGTGGAATCCAGGTAGAGATAGTTCTCCAAGCTCTCATACCCGGCATCGGCCACCACTTCTTCATAACGGGCATGGTGAAACTGCTCCAGCTTCTTTAAAAACGGCTGAAGCGTTCTCACATCATTTCGGTCGAAAAACAGCTCTATCCCGGTGATATACTCACTGTTCACACCAATCTGCACATTATAAGCTGGCTTGAGCTGCCCGTTTCGCATGTGGTCTTCTTTCAGCCGCATAAATGTGGCATCTTCGTCTGTTTTGGAGTAACTGTTGCGCCCTTCTCCCATGGTGGATAGCATGTTTTCATACTGCTCCCACCGCTCCAGAAGTTCAGACAGGCGCTCCCATTCCTTTTGTCCGGGACTTTTCCGCCGGCCACTTCTATGGACAAAGGTAATATTTTGAGCAAACTCCTCCAACCATGCCTGCAATTCCTGTGTGGAAGTAAAACCGGTAGATCGTTCCACCTGGGCCTTTACTTTGGCCAGGTGCTTCTCCACGCTTTTGCGCCACACAAAGGTATAGCGGCCTGCACGGCTTTCCATCTTTGTTCCATCAATAAAGACAGCTCTGTGGTCTGTCTCCCCCATTTCCTCCAGCTTGCGGACAAACTGGTAGAACAGGTCTTCTATGGCTTCTCTGCACCGCCCGGTTCGAAAACGGGCAATGGTGGTGTGATCCGGTGCCTTTTGGCCTTCCAACAGCCACATAAAATCTACTCGGTACCTACACGCCTCTTCCAGCTTCCGGCTGGAGTAGATGCCACACAGATACCCGTAGACAATTACCTTGAACATCACCCGTGGTTCCACTGCCGATTTCCGTCCTCTGGACGAATAGGTGCGATACAGTTTCCTGTAATCCAGTTCCTCAAGCTGGGCACTTGCCAGTCGGACGGGTGCGTTCTCCGGTAATATTTTTTGTGAGTTCAATGCAAATACCAGTTGACCGTGGCACTCATATACGGTACACTGATCTTGCTTGTTATAATTTGTCTGCATAAACAAATTGTACAGCAAATGAAACGAGAGGCCAACCCCCAAAAAGGTTAGCCTCTCGTTTTGTTGTTCTGGCCTATTTTGCAACAGGCCCATTTTTTTATCAGTATGCCAGCTGTTCCACGGTCCAGTCCCGGATGAGATCGGCGTAGTAGCGGCACTGGGTGCGGGCCAGGTCCACATCCAGGTTGATGTAGTTGCCGCACTCCACCGCCGACTTGCCCGGCATCTCCCCGGTGTAGTTGGCCCCCGCCTCAAAGACGGACTGGACCAGGGCGATGCAGTCCTCCATGGTCAACTGCTCGTTGTCCAGCAGCACGTAGAATCCGGTTTGGCACCCCATGGGGCCAAAGTAGATCACCCCATCCTTTTGGGGGGAGTTGCGCAGCAGGGTGGCGATGATGTGCTCCACCGAGTGCATCTCGGCGTTGGTGAGCAAATCCCCGGTGTTGGGCACCTTGAAGCGCAGATCGAAGGTCACCACGTTCCCGTCCCGGCGGGAGAGATACATACCGGGGCGCAGGGTGGTGTGGTCCACCTGAAAGCTTGCGATTTTTTCCATATTAAGACCTCCACAGTAAGGCCGCCAGGGCCTGGTTGAGCTTGTCCACCACCTGGGGCACGTTTTGGGCGTATTCCTCCCCCTGAGCGGGGTGGAACAGGTGGTCGGAGACGATTTTCACACAGTGGAAGGGCACCTGGTTGCGCAGGCACACCTGGGCCACCGCCCCCGCCTCCATATCACACACGGTGGCGGAGAAGTGGTCCCGCAGCATGGCCGCCCGTTCGTAGTCCCGGCCAAACCAGTCCCCGGTGGCCACCACTCCGGTGCGGGGTGCAAAGCCAGCCTGGGTGAGCCGCTCCACATGCTCCTCCACCCTCTGGCAGGGCAGTTCGATGAGGTTCAGGGCGGGGATGAGCCCCAACGGGTCGCCCACGGCGGAGATGTCCATGTCGTGCTGGACGCAGTGGCGAGCCACCACCAGGGTGCCCACGGGGAAGTCGTGGAAGCACCCGGCTACCCCGGCGTTCCACACCTCATCCACTCCAAAGCGGTCGATGAGGGCCTGGGTGCCCATGGCGGCGTTGACCTTACCTACTCCGCAGATGCACACCACGGTGTCCGAATCCAGGGCGTAGAAGTCCATCCCAGCGATGGTCTGCACCTGGCCGGAGGGGCGCAGAGCCCCGGCCACCTCCTTGTGCATGGCGTATACAATTCCTCGCATGGCGTACCTCAGGAGTTGTGGGACAGCAGCTGAGCTCGCACGTCCCACAGCTTCTGGGACAGGTCCACATAGTAGTTGTGGGGGTTCTCAAACCGCTTGACCTCGTCCCACAGGCTGTCCACCTCTCGGGCGCAGTACACCCGGGTCTCCTGGATGGTGGGAGCCTGGTACACCAGCTGGCCACCCTGGAAGATGGGCACCAGCAGGGGGCGGGCGGTGTAGTTGGTGATGGTCTTGCGCTTCCAAACGGCCTCGGGGTCAAAGAGCTCCAGAGGCTGGGTGAAGTCGGGGTGCTCGTCGTGGAGGCAGATATAGTCGGCCAGAGCCTTCCCCGTCTCGATCTCGTACAGGCGGTACACCTTCTTGAAGTGGGGAATGGTCATCTTGGCGGGGTTCTCGCTGATCTTGATTTTGGGCACGATGGTGCCGTCCTTGCCCTCGATGGCCGCCAGCTTGTACACGCCGCCGAACACCGGCTCGCTCTTGGAGGTGATGAGCCGCTCGCCCACTCCGAAGCCGTCAATGGCGGCCCCCTGGGTCAGCAGGTCCCGGATGATATACTCGTCCAGGGAGTTGGAGGCGATGATCATGATGTCGGTGAGGCCCGCCTCGTCCAACATCTTCCGGGCCTTCTTGGACAGATAGGTCAAATCGCCGGAGTCGATGCGGATGCCGCCCTGGGTGATGCCCAGCTCCTGGAACACCCGGATGGCGTTGGGCACGCCGGACTTGAGCACGTTGTAGGTGTCCACCAGCAGGGTGGCGGCGTGGGGGTAGATCTCACAGTAGGTCTTGAAGGCGGTGTACTCGTCGGGGAACATCTGCACCCAGGAGTGGGCCATGGTGCCGGTGGCGGGGGTGTCAAACATCTGGTCGGCCATGGCGCAGGCGGTGCCGGAGGCCCCGGCGATATAGCTGGCCCGGGCGCCCAGCAGCGCGCCGTCCGCCCCCTGGGCCCGGCGGGAGCCGAACTCCGCCACGGGCTTGCCCTGGGCAGCCCGGACGATGCGGTTGGACTTGGTGGCGATGAGGGACTGGTGGTTCAGGGTCAGCAGCAGATAGGTCTCCACGAACTGGGCCTCAATGGCAGGGGCCCGCACGGTGAGAATGGGCTCCCGGGGGAAGATGGGGGTGCCCTCCGGCACGGCCCAGATGTCTCCAGTGAAGTGGAAGGTGCGCAGATACTCCAAAAACTCCTCCGAGAAGGTATTCTTGGAGCGCAGGTATGCAATGTCATCCTCATCGAAGTGGAGGTCCCGGATGTAGGAGATCACCTGCTCCAGTCCGGCGGCAATGGCGAAGCCGCCGCCGTCGGGGACACTGCGGAAAAAGATATCGAAATAGCAGATTTGATCGGCCACGCCGGTCTGAAAATAGCCGTTGCCCATGGTCAGCTCGTAGAAGTCGGTGAGCATGGTGTAGTTGACGTGATGTTGCACAGGGATGGCCCCCTTTAACTAAAATCGTAGCCTCTATTATAAGCTGTCTTGACACAAATTGCAATCATTCCTTCTGTAGTTCTTCCAGAAGTCACCACTCGGAAGGGGCGGAATACACTGGGATGAGGGCGGTGTCGGAAGGCAAACGGCCCCGGAGAGGAGCATGGGAAGGAACATGGAACGAACGCACATCTGGGTCATTGGAGGAGATCAGCGGCAGAGCATATTAGCCGGGCTGCTGCGAGAGGACGGCCACAGGGTACATACCTTGGGGCTGGGAGAGGAGGAGGCAGAGGGGCCGGACCTGGATGGCATCGGGGAGGCCCACTGCGTCATTTTCCCCCTGCCGGCGCAGCAGCCGGAGGGGTGGGTGTACACCCCGCTGAGCCCCCTTCGGCTGTCGGTGGAGCAGGTGCTGGAGCACATGCAGCCGGGGCAACTGGTGTGCGGCGGGCTGCTCACCCCCCGCTTCCTCCACCAGGCCCAGGCGTTGAATCTGCGGGTCATAGACTATTATGCCCGGGAAGAGCTGACGTTGCTCAACGCCATTCCCACCGCAGAAGGGGCCATCCAGCTGGCCATGGAGCGCATGCCCACCACCATCCACAACGCCCGCATCTGGATTTTGGGCTTTGGGCGGGTGGGGCAGGCCCTGGCCGTGCGCCTCCGCGCTCTGGGGGCCAAGGTGTGCATTCTGGCCCGAAACCCCGCCCAGCGGGCCCTGGCCCGTAGCTTGGGCCTGGAGGCCGAGCCCATCCGGGGCATGGGGGAGTGGCTGCACTGCCCCCATCTGGTGGTGAATACTGTGCCTGCCCCCCTGCTGGGAGTGGAGGAGCTGTCCGCTCTGCGGGAGGGGGCCTGGGTGATGGACCTGGCCTCGGAGCCGGGGGGCGTGGACCATCCCGCGGCCCAGGCCCTGGGGGTGCCCGTGGTGTGGGCCAGAGGCCTGCCGGGTAAGGTGGCTCCCCACACGGCGGCGGAGTACCTCAAAGACACCGTCTATCACATTATGGAGGAGTTGGGAGTGTAAGAATGGAAGCGAAAAACATTGGGTTTGCCTTTTGCGGCTCCTTTTGTACCATGGCCCGGGCTCTGGATACCCTGGAGCAGCTGGCGGGAAAATACACCCAAATCTGGCCCGTTGTCTCCGAGACCGTGGCCAGCACCGATACCCGCTTTGGCAACAGCCATGATTTTATGCGGGAGATGGAGCGGATATGCGGGAGAAGGGTCATCCATACCGTGGCGGAGGCTGAGCCCATCGGGCCCCGGAAGCTGCTGGACGCCCTGGTCATCTGTCCCTGCACGGGCAACACCCTGGCCAAGCTGGCCCACGGCGTCACCGACGGCACGGTGACCATGGCCGCCAAGGCACATCTGCGCAATGGTCGGCCCCTGGTCCTGGCCCTGGCCACCAACGATGGCCTGGCGGCCTCTGCCCCCAATGTGGGCACCATGCTGGGACGGAAGGGGGTATTTTTTGTCCCCTTCCGCCAGGATGACTGCTACGAGAAGCCCACGTCTCTGGTGTCGGATTTTTCCCTCACCGGGGACACTCTGGCCCTGGCTATGCAGGGCAAACAGTATCAGCCTCTCTTGTTGGGGGCAAAGTGACGAAAAACAGCCTCCGGTGGCGGGATTTTTAGGGTTGCAAACCACCGGGGGCTGTCATATAATGATACTTGACTGGGCAAAACATGGACTGGCCCGGAAAAATCTGCCCAAAAACGAAAGGATGTGACATGCGCCGTGGCAGGTGACCCATCTAGTCGAAGTTGGAAAATATGTTTGCGGCGTATGGATTGAGGGGGATGCCCTGGCATCCTTTTTGTCTTCGTGCGCCCGCGGCCTGTGGACAACAGGATAAAATCAGCGGAAGCGGCACGGGGACAAACCACCCCTTTGCCTGCTCGGGAAAGGTGTGAACCAATGTGATTAGCATTTACAAGACCATTGACGGGAAGATGACCAAGCTGGACACCGTGGAGGACGGCTGCTGGATCAACCTCATTTACCCCAGCGAGGACGAGCTGAAGACGGTGTCGGTGACCTTGGGAGTGGAGCTGCCCTTCTTGAAGGCCGCTCTGGACGAGGAGGAGACCTCCCGGATTGACAGCGAGGACGGCCAGACCCTGATCATCGTGGACACCCCCGCCATGGAGCGGGATGAGACCGGCGTGGTGTACTCCACCCTGCCTATGGGCATCATCGTCACCGAAAAGCACATTGTCACCGTGTGCTTGAAGGAAACCTCGGTGGTGCGGGACTTGCAGGACGGCCTGGTCAAGGACGTGCGCACCCAGCAGCGCACCCGGTTTATCCTCAACATCCTGCTGCTGGTGGCCAAGCGCTACCTGCAATATCTGAAGCAGATCGACAAGACCTACAACTACATGGAGCGGCAGCTGTACAAGTCCCAGCGCAACAAGGAGCTCATTCAGCTGCTGGATTTGGAGAAGTCCCTGGTCTACTTCAACACCTCTTTGAAGGCCAACGAGGTGACCTTGGAGAAGATTCTCCGGGGCCGTATCGTCACCCTCTACGAGGAGGACCATGACTTGCTGGAGGACGTGCTCATTGAGGTGCGTCAGGCCATCGAGATGGCTCAGATTTACTCCTCCATCATCTCCGGCATGATGGACGCCTTTGCCTCGGTGATCTCCAACAACCTGAACGTGATCATGAAGGTGCTCACCTCCATCACCATCCTCATGACGGTGCCCAATATCATTTTCGGCTACTTCGGTATGAACATCACCGGCGGCCTGCCCCTGGATCAGTTCTGGTGGGTGCCTCTGCTGATGAGCGTGGCCATCATTGTGGTGCTGGCCATCATCCTGAAGAAGAAGGACCTGTTTTAATGAATAATGAAAAATGAAGAATGAATAATTATGGTGTGCCGCTGTGCGGCACGGATATTTGAAATGGGCGTAGGGGAGGGGCTTGCCCCTCCCGAATTTCCCAGGGCTATACCAGGGAAAAAGCGGGCCGGGCAAGCCCGGCCCCTACGAAAGCAGATGCAGGTCCTGAACGGCGGAAACGCCCTCAGGACCTGCATTCTTCATTATTCGTTATTCATTCTTCATTGGACGCATAGGCCTCCCGCAGCTTCTCACTGGCCTGGGCCAGCTGGCGCTGGAGACTGGCGGGGGAGAGCACCTCCACGCCGCCACCGAAGGACAGCAGATAGCTGGCCAGCCAACCTCCGTCGGGGAAGACGGTGGACACCAGCAGGGAGCCGTCGGGCTGGGGGGTGACGCAGCGGCGGTCGAACTCGTCGTACACCCGGTGGGCCAGGCTGGGGGCGAAGCGCAGCTCGGCCTCCACCCGGAACAGGGGGGGGATCTCCCCGGACAGCTCCGGGTCGGGGGGATTCATCAGCCGGTGGAAGGGCTGGTCGGTGATGGTCAAATCCAGCATCCGGGTCAGCCGGAAGGTGCGATAGCACTCCTGGAAGGGGCAATAGGCCTGGAGATACCAGCCGTTGCCCTGGAACACCAGCCGCACCGGCTGCACCAGGTAGGGCATCTGCTCCCCCTGGGAGCTGGCATAGGTAAACTGCACGGCCCGGCGCTGTAAAATGGCCTCTCGCAGCAGCTTGAAGTCCTCGGTGTCCCCCGCAGAGGAGCCCCAGTGGGTGAGGTACACTTGCAGCCAGTCCTCCTCGGGGCGGCGGAACAGGGCGGAGAGCTTGGCCAAGGTGGCCTCCCGTTGGGCGTCCGAGTCGTCGTCCAGGGCGGCCAGCAGCTGCTGCTGTTCCCCGGGGGTGAACAGGTTGGGGTCGGGGGCGCAGCCCGCCATGAGGGTGACGCCGCCGTTTTTGCCCGGAGCGGTGCACACCGGAACCCCGGCAGCCGACAGGGCGTCGATCTCCCGGTAGATGGTACTCACCGACACCTGGAGCATTTGGGCCAGCTGGGGAGCGGTGATACGGTCGTGCTCCAACAGCAGGGAGAGAATTTGAATGAGTCGATTGGCGGACATAGTTTCACCTCCTAGGGGTGTCCCCAGTATATCAGAATGGGGGATTTCTGTAAAGGAAAACGCCGAATTGAGGCGGAAATGTGGAAATAGCCGCGTAAAGGTCCCGCCGGAACGGGAACCCCGTTCCAGGGACAAAAAACGCCCGATTCCTGGGGAATCGGGCGTTTATCAAACTAAATTAGGCCAGCTTGCTCTTGGCCAGCTCGGTGAGCTGGGTGAAAGCAGCCTTGTCGTTGACGGCCAGCTCGGAGAGCATCTTGCGGTTGATCTCCACGCCAGCCAGCTTCAGGCCGTGCATAAAGGTGGAGTAGTTCATGCCGTTGGTCTTGCAGGCGGCGTTGATGCGGGCGATCCACAGCTGACGGAAGTCACGCTTCTTCAGCTTGCGGCCGGTGTAGGCGTACTGCAGGGACTTCATCACCTGCTCGTTGGCCATCTTGAAGTGCTTGCTCTTGGCACCCCAGTAGCCCTTGGCCAGCTTCAGGATCTTATTTCTTCTCTTACGGGTCATCATTGCGCCCTTAACTCTTGCCATTGTCGTTCAGCCTCCTATATGTGAGTGTATCAGGTTATCTTATTTGTAGGGGATCAAGCGCTTGACGGTGGCCTGGTTGGTCACGTCAGCGTAGGCACCCTTGCGGAGGCCTCTCTTGAGCTTGGTGGTCTTGCCGTGGCCGTTGAGCAGGTGACGGCGCTTGGTGCAGGCACGCTTCACACGGCCGCTCTTGGTCAGCGAAAAGCGCTTCTTAGCGCCGCTGTGGGTCTTGATCTTAGGCATGGTGGTTATCTCCTTTACTCTTTGAATGGTGGGCAGCGTGTGCCCGGAGGATATTACTTGTTGGTCTTGCTGCTTTTGGCGGAGAGGAAAATGCTCATGTGGCGGCCCTCCAGCTTAGGCTCCTTGTCCAGGTTGGCCAGCTCGGCACACTGCTGGGCAAAGTCCATGAGCAGGTTGCGGCCGATGTCGGTGTGAGCCATCTCACGGCCACGGAATCGCACGGTCACCTTCACCCGGTTGCCGTCGGCCAGGAACTTCTGGGCGTTGCGCAGCTTGGTGTTGAAGTCGCCGATGTCGATGCCGGGGGACATGCGCACTTCCTTGATCTCAACGACGTGCTGGTTCTTCTTGGCCTCTTTCTCCCGCTTGGCCTGCTCGAACTTGAACTTGCCATAGTCCATGAGCTTGCACACAGGGGGGACGGCGTTGGGAGAGATTTTTACCAGGTCCAAACCGGCCTCGTCGGCGTGACGCTGGGCCTGAGCCGCAGACATGACTCCCAGCTGGCTGCCGTCGGCGCCAATCAGGCGAACCTCACGGTCACGAATCTCCTCGTTGATCTGATGAGTTGGGTTAGCTATGGCAAAGCACCTCCTGAGAAACAAAAAATGTGAGTGCAGAACAAGCACCCACATCCACAACAAAAAACGACAACCGAATTCGATTGCGTGTTTTTTACCATGTAAACCTCTTTGCCTTGCGCTGGAGGTGAGGACGGCGGTGCCATACCTGCTTTGTTTTGCTCTGGTATTATATCAAGTGGATATGGGATTGTCAAGCGCTTTTTTCGATGATGTTGCATCCCGGCGCCGGAGCACCAAAAAGTACCCCAGGCACAGGGTGAGGTTGACCAGGGCCGAGGCGGGAACAGCCAGACCGATGAGGAACATGGAGGTATCCGGCAGGCGGCTGAGGAAGTAAGACAGGGGGATGCGCACCAAAAAGGCGGCGGCCAGGCCCTGGGCCATGACAAAGCTGGTGCGCTCCCGGCCATTGAAGTAGCCCAAGAAGCAGAACACCACCGACACCATCAGGTACTCCAGCGAGCTGCCCCGCAGGTATCCGGCGGCGGCGTCCAGCACCGCCGGGTCGTTGTCAAAGGCGGAGGCCAGAATGCGGCCGCAGAAGAAGGTGAGCAGGAACATCACCGCTCCCACGCACAGGGAGATACGGGCGGCCAGAAACAGGGCCCGGTTGGCCCGCTTGGGGTTGCCTGCCCCCATGTTCTGGGCTACAAAGGTGGACAGAGCGGACATGAAGGACATGGGCACCAGGGCCAGGAAGATGAACAGCTTTTCCGCAATGCCCACTCCGGCGGAGGCGATGACCCCCAGGGCGTTGACAATGCTGGTGATGATGAGGAAGGACAGGTTGGTGAGAAAGTCCTGGAGGGCGATGGGAGAGCCCACCTTTAAAATCTCCCCGGCGGCCCGGCCCCCTCTGCGCCAGGGGGCGGGGATGGAGAAGGGGAGAGGATTGCGGCGGATGTAGGCCAGGGAGAAGGCCACGCTGGTGGCCTGGGCAATGATGGTGGCCAGAGCGGCCCCGGCAGCGTGGAGGCGGAACACCCCCACAAAGAGCACATCCAGCACCACATTCACCAGGCAGGCGATGAGGACAAAGAGGAAGGGAGAGCGGGAGTTGCCCACGCCCCGGAAAATGCCGCTGATGCCGTTGTAGGCGGTGATGAACACAATGCCCGCCGAGCAGATGCGGATATAGGCCACCGCCTCACTCATGGCAGCCTCGGGCACGTTCATCAGTCGGGCGGCCTGGGGGGCCAGGAGCAGCATGGCCCCGGTGAGCACCGCCGCCACCAGGGTGAAGAGCCGAATCTGGCTGCACACCACCTGGCCTGCTTGCTGGGGCTCTCTCGAGCCCATGGCCTTGCCCACCAGCACGGTGACGCCCATGGTCAGACCTGTAATAATGGAGGTGATGGACTGCATCACCTGGCTGCCCGTGGCCACGGCGGACACCGAGGCGGTGGGGGAGAATTTGCCCACCACCGCCAGGTCCACGCCGCCGTAAAAGGCCTGGAGCAGCAGGGAGAGCATCAGGGGTAGGGCAAAGCGGATGAGGGGGGACAGGATGGGCCCCGACAGAAAGGACGATTGAGAAGATGGGGTTTCCATGGATATGACCTCCGGCACAAGTTTTGGGAGCAAGAAAAAACGCCAACAAGCATACACTTGTTGGCGATAATGTATCAAACGAAGTACGGCTCCCGTACCAGCACACTGTACCATACAACTGGGAGAAAGTCAACGGGGAACCGGAAAAATCAGGGCACCAGATGGGTGGGAGACAGGTGGGGGTGGTTGAGGTCAAAGAGGTAGATATCCAGTCGGTGGTCCATGGCATAGTTTAAGGTGTACTGAGTGCCTCCACGGGTGCCGTTGAACACGGCCAGAATGGCGGAGGACTGGTCCACCATATAGCGGTCCCGGCGGAGCATACAGTGGCGGTCGTAGTGCTCCTGGAGCAGGGTGTGGGAATCGCACTGGCGCACCAGCTGGGTCCAGCGGCTGCGGTCATCAGAACTCCACTTCTTGGCCTGGCCCGCACAGGGCAGGGCGGCCTCCAGGGTCACATCCGGGTGGGCCTGCCGCAGGGCCAGCACCGCCTCGGCAAAGTAGAAATCCGCCCCCCGGGCCATGCCGCAGAGAAAATGGCGGTATCCTTTTTGATACATCTCCTCCAGCTGGGCGGCCATGTTCTCTTTCAGGGCCACACAGTGGGGGTGGTCCTCCTGGTCGCCCCAGGGCAGCTTTTCCGGGCGGTGCCCGGTGAAACAGCAGGTGTGATGATCCCCCATGGTAGCTCCTCCTAACCGCATGGCATGATACCATTATAATATATGGCTGGCTTTAAGGTGGTTTATTGAATCGTGCCCAGCAGAATGCCGTCTCCCGCTCCGGTGACGGTCACCTGCCGCAGCTGGTTGTGGAGGTCTTCTCCCACAGCTCGTACGGCCACATAGTTGGGGGCGTGGCCCTGCCACAGTCCCTCCTTCTCCTCCTCAAAGAGGACGGGGAGGGTGGAGCCCATCAGGGCCTGCAAGTACGCTGCCTCCATCTCCCGGGCCACTGCCTGGGCCGCCTGGGCCCGCTGCTCCTGGACGGCATGGGGAATCTGCCCGGCCATGGTGGCGGCAGGGGTGCCGGAGCGGCGGGAGTAGGGGAAGATGTGCATGGAGGAGAAGGCACAGCGGCGGATGAAGTCCAGGGTCTGGGCGAACTCCTCCTCCGTCTCCTGGGGGAAGCCCACAATGAGGTCAGTGGTGATGGCGGGGCGGTCAAAATACTGGTTGAGCCACTGCACCGACTGGAGATAACGGGCGGTGTCGTACTTGCGGTTCATCCGCTTCAAGGTCTCGTCGCACCCGGACTGCATGGACAGGTGGAAGTGGGGGCACAGGTTGGGCAGCGCCACCGCCCGCTGGCAGAAGTCCTGGGTGATGGTGCGGGGCTCCAGAGAGCCCAGGCGCACCCGCAGCCCCGGCACGGCGTGGCACAGGGCCTCCATCAGGTCGATGAGGGTCTGGCCCTCCTTCAAGTCCCGGCCCCAGGAGGAAATCTCGATGCCGGTGAGCACGATCTCCCGGTACCCCTGGGCCTCCAACTCCTTGGCCTGGTCCACCGCCTCGGAAAGGGGCAGAGAGCGCACCGGGCCCCGGGCGTAGGGGATGATGCAGTAGGTACAGAAGTTGGTGCACCCGTCCTCCACCTTGAGCATGGCCCGGGTGCGGCCCACCTGGCCCCCGGCGGTGAGCCGCTCAAAGTCCCGGCGGCGCAGGGACTCGTCCACCTGGACGATGGGGGCGGCGTGGTTTTTGAGCTGCCCCTCCAGCAGGTCCAAAAACTCCATGCGCCCGGCGGTGCCGGACACCAGGTCCACCCCCAGGGCGGCCACCGCCTCCGGCTCAGTCTGGGCGTAGCAGCCGCACACCGCCACCACCGCCTGGGGGTTCATCTTTTTGGCCCGGCGGATGACGTTGCGGCACTTCTTGTCACTGACGGCGGTGACGGTACAGGTGTTGATGATGTAGGCGTCGGCCAGGTCCTCAAAGGGGACCAGGGTGTGGCCGCGGCGGAGCAGCTCTCGCTCCATGGCCTGGGTCTCATATTGGTTGACCTTGCAGCCCAAGGTGTAGATGGCAATGTCCATAAGGGCCTCCTGAATGCAGCGTTTTTCTTAATGATACCATTTCCCTAGGGTTTTGTATAGGTTTACATTTCACCAAAAATGTGGTATACTTCCCCTACTTTGTGAAAAGAAGGTGGAAGGATGTCGTCCAGCTTTTTTGCCTATATCTTCCGGATGCGCTACATTGCCCGCTGGGCGCTCATGCGCAACACCCGCACGGAAAACGTGGAGGAGCACTCCTATGAAGTAGCCGTGTTGGCCCACGCCCTGGCGGTGGTGGGGCAGGAGATCTTTCACAAGGATGTCAACCCGGACCGGGTGGCCACGGCGGCGCTGTTCCACGACGCCCCGGAGATCATCACCGGCGATCTCCCCACCCCCATCAAATACTTCAATCCCGCCATCAAGTCCGCCTATGACCAGGTGGAGGCGGTGGCCCAGGACAAGCTGCTGGGGATGCTGCCCCCCGAGTTGACAGAGGCCTATGCACCTCTGCTGCGGGTGGAGGACCCAAAGGTGCGATGCTACATCAAGGCCGCCGACAAGCTGGCGGCGTGGCTGAAGTGCCTGGAAGAGCGGAAAGCGGGAAACCGGGAGTTTGTACAGGCGGAGGAGGAGACCCTCCACGCCCTGAAAGATATGAACATGGACGAAGTGACCTGGTTTTTGGAGCACATGGGGGAGGCCTTCGGCCTGACCCTGGACGAGCTGGGTTAAATTGCGTAGACAGCGGGGAGACACCCCGAAGAATAGGGAGGAATTTTCATGAGAGCCATTATTACGGTAGTCGGCAAGGATCAGGTGGGCATCATCGCCTCTGTGTGCGGCGAAATCAGCCAGCGCAACGTCAACGTGCTGGACATCAGCCAGACCATTTTGCAGGACTATTTCACCATGGTCATGCTGGTGGATGTGTCCAAGTGCACCATCCCCTTTGCCCAGCTGGCTCAGGAGCTCAGCGACAGCGGCAAGGAGCGGAGCCTGGACATTCGGGTGCAGCGGGAAGACATCTTCAACGCCATGCATCGGATTTGAGGTGACGGAACATGCTCAATCAACAGGACATTTTATCCACCATTCACATGATTGACCAGCAGAACCTGGATATCCGCACCATCACCATGGGTATCTCTCTGCTGGACTGCTGCCACTCCGACCCCAAGGTGGCCTGTGAGAAGATCTACGACAAGATCACCACCTCCGCCCAGAACCTGGTGAAGACCGGAGAGGACATTGAGGCGGAGTTTGGCATCCCCATTGTCAACAAACGCATCTCGGTGACCCCCATCGCCCTGGTGGCGGGGGCTTCGGACACCGACGACTATGTGCCCTTTGCCCAGGCTCTGGACCGGGCGGCCAAGGAGACCGGCGTCAACTTCATCGGCGGCTTCTCCGCCCTGGTGCAGAAGGGCATGGCCCGGGGGGACCGCAACCTCATCGCCTCCATTCCCGAGGCTCTGGCGGTCACCGACCTGGTGTGCTCCTCCGTGAACATCGGCTCCACCAAGGCGGGCATCAACATGGATGCCGTGAAGCTCATGGGCGAGACCGTGAAGGCCTGCGCGGACCGCACCGCCCACCAGGGTGGCTTCGGCTGCGCCAAGCTGGTGGTGTTCTGCAACGCCGTGGAGGACAACCCCTTCATGGCCGGCGCCTTCCACGGCGTGGGCGAGGCCGAGCGGGTCATCAATGTGGGCGTGTCCGGCCCCGGCGTGGTGCACCACGCTTTGAAGGCCGTGAAGGGCCAGCCCTTTGACGTGGTGGCGGAGACCATCAAAAAGACCGCTTTCCGGGTCACCCGCATGGGCCAGTTGGTGGCCCAGGAGGCCAGCAGCCGTCTGGGCGTGCCCTTTGGCATCGTGGACCTGTCTCTGGCTCCCACCCCCGCCATCGGGGACAGCGTGGCCCGCATCCTGGAGGAGATGGGCCTGGAGGTGTGCGGCACCCACGGCACCACCGCCGCGCTGGCCCTCTTGAACGACGCTGTGAAGAAGGGCGGCGTGATGGCCTCCTCCTCGGTGGGCGGCCTGTCCGGCGCTTTTATCCCGGTCAGTGAGGATGAGGGAATGATCGCCGCCGCCCGCTCTGGGGCCCTGACCCTGGAGAAGCTGGAGGCTATGACCTGTGTGTGCTCCGTGGGCCTGGACATGATCGCTGTGCCCGGAGACACCACCGCCGCCACCATCTCCGCCATCATCGCCGACGAGGCGGCCATCGGTATGATCAACCAGAAGACCACCGCCGTGCGTATCATCCCCGCCCCCGGCATGAAGGTGGGGGACACCGTGGAGTTCGGCGGCCTGCTGGGCTCCGCCCCGGTGATGCCCTGCCACACCGGCTCGGCGGAGGAGTTTGTGGCCCGAGGCGGCCGCATTCCCGCCCCCATGCACAGCCTGAAAAACTAATACATCTGCCCCGGCGCGATTGCGCCGGGGCGTTTCCTGTCTTGTGGAGAGAGGGAGGATGGGTGTATCATAAACGAGAGAGGAGGGACAGCCCGTGAAGAGGAACATACAGCAGCGGTGGAAGGAATTTGGCGCCAAACGCCTGCCGGTGATGCGTACCCGGTGGCTGTCCGCCCCCAACCTAAGAGATAAGCCCCTCTCGGCGATGCCGAGAGGGGCTTATGTTATACTTGTGTGGGTAATTTGGCGGCTAAAGCCGAAAAATAATCATAGTATGGCTTGAGGAAGATGAAATCCTCAATGAGCTGATGGGCCAGCTGGGGGGTGTACAGCAGCTCGCACAGCCCCTCCTCGTGGGACACAGACAGGGACTTCTTGTTAAACCAGGCGCTGAGCTCTGCCTCAGGGCAGGGCTTGGGGCGGCGGTACTCCGGGCCCTCCAGGGCGAAGCGGTCCTGCCGCTTCAAGGCGCGCTCCAGCTTCAGCAGGGGCTTGGGGGCTCGGAGAATCTCCTGGCGGTGGCACTCCATCAGGGAGGCCTTGGCGCACCAGAAGCCCATGCCGCAGCTCCAGCCGTCGGGAGTGAGCTCAAACCACAGAGCGGGGTGGGAGCCCAGGGCGGAGTCGTCCCCCCGGATGAGGGTAAACCACAGATGGTCCTTGTAGGGGCCACGACCGTGGAGCCGTCGGGCGTCCCGGTAGATACGGGCCACCTTCAGATTCCACGGCTCCTGGGGGAACTTCTCCACCAGGGCCAGCTGGGCCTGACGGCCCAGGTTCTGCATGGGGCGGTAGAGGGTATTGAGGTACACATCCTTGTGGGCCTCAAACCAGCTGCGCTCGTTTTGGAACCGAATGCCCCACATAAATTCCACCGTCTCCGGGGTAAAGCCTTGAAACTGATCTCTCACGGTGGTTATGCTCCTTCATTGGGGGCCTGGGTGGGCGCAGGCGTGGGGGTAGG
>NZ_NFKO01000022.1:0-33133 GCF_002160435.1 Pseudoflavonifractor sp. An176
CATGTACTTGTCCTCGTCGGGAATCATGCCATCAGCCTTGTTGATGAGCTGCTCCAGCATGGTCTTGTCGCCCTGTACCAGGCCCAGACCCCAGATGCCCTCCAGCAGGTTATCCCAAGCAGCATCCACCTCAGTCTGGGTGGCGTTGGCATCGGCCATGACGGCCTCGGCCTCGGCCAGAGCCTTCTCAAAGGCGGCCTTGGCAGAGTCGGTGACACCGGTGGTGTCCAGACCCTTGGCATAGGAAATGGTCTTCTCCAGCAGGGTCTTGTTGGCGGGTTCGGAGTCCACGTCCACCAGGTCCTTCACCTCGTCGGCAGTCAAACTACGGTCGAAGACGCTCAGCTGGTCGATGGTAGCATTCAAGAAGCCACCGCCAGCCAGATTGACGGAATTGTTGCCGCCGATACGGTTCATAGGCCCGTTGATGGCCAAATCGATGTGATCCTGCTCCACACCATTGACGTACAGGGTGGTACCCTGATCGTTGCTGACAAAGGTCAGATGCACCCACTCATCCATGGGAGCGGAGTAGTCAAAGGTGGCATCCTCCACACCGTAGGCAGTAACACCTACCTTACCGGTGTTCTGGTACTGGTCCAGCTTGATCTCGCCGGTTGCGCCGGACATCAGCACGGCATTGTGCTCCACGCTCTCTCTGCGGTTGACCCACAGACCCACAGTCCAGTTCTTGTCCAGATCCCGGTAGCCCAATTCAATGCGGCCAGCGCCGCTAAAGTCCAGGCCACTGCCCATCTTACCGTCGGTCCAGGTGATGCCGTCACCCAGAGTGAAGGAGTGAGCACCGCTGGTGTCGGTGATCTGAGTGCCCTCGCCCTCGTCAAAGTTGAAGATCATCTCATTCTCGAAGCCGAACGCGTCTTCCTTCATGTCCACGATCTCCTCTGCACTCAGAGCACGATCATAGATCTGGACATCGTCCACAGCGCCCTTCATGTAGCCACGGTCGGACAGGCCATCCTTGTAGTTGGCACCGATGCGGCTGACAGGGCCGTTGATGGTGGCATCAATGTGGTCGGTCTCCACACCGTTGACGTACAGCGTGGTGCCCTGGTCGTTGGAAACAAAGGCCAGGTGGACCCACTCGCCGATGGGAGCGGCGTAATCGAAGGTGTAGTCGTCCACGCCGTAGGCGGTGAGGCCAACCTTACCAGTGTTCTTCCACTGCTCCAGTTTGATCTCGCCTTCGGTGCCTGCCAACAGCGCTGCGTTAGCGGCTCCGGAGTCCTCACGCTTGACCCACATACCGGCAGTCCAGTCGCCGCCGATGTCATCATACTTCAGGTCCACATAGCCAGAGCCGTCAAAGACCAGGCCGGAGCCGTAGCGGCCCTCGCCCCAGGTCACGCCGCCCACCATGGTGCCCTTGAAGTCACCCGTGGTGTCCTTCACGGTGGTGCCGGTGCCTTCATCCAAAGGCATGCGGAAGTTCACAGGCTTCTCCCAAATCAGGGTGTCTTCCTTGTAGCCGATCTCCAGGCTATCCAGACGGTCCTTGTGCTGAGCGATACGCTCTTTGTACTCGTCCCAGCTGCGGTTTTCCTTGGGAGTCCAGGCGACCTCAGCGATACCAGGCAGTCTGGGATAGTACATGTAGTCAATGTGTTCAGGATCGGCAATGGTCTCAGCCCACAAGGCACCTTCCACACCGATAAACTGGTCTGCACTGCCGAAATCGGTGGGGTCCCAGTTATAAGCATCGTCCACAGGGGCATATCCCGCCCACTGCAAGCCCAGAGGACAGCTGGCATCGTACTTCATGTCCAGATAGGCGTGGTCAGCAGGAGAGGCAACATACGTCACGCCGTCCAAGGCCCTCTGGTCTCCGGTGTTCCAATACTGAGTAATGGTATTTTCCTTGTCCTCCACGGCGGCATCATAGTTCTGCCAGCCAATGGGGGTCTTGCCGTACTTCTGAGCAATCTCCGTGACTCGATTGACAAAGTACACATAGTCGTCGTGATTGGTCACATGTGCCTCATCGCCGCCCACATGGATATACATGGAGGGAGATATCTCGGAGAGCTGACGGAACACCTCATCAATAAAGATGTAGGTATTCTCATTGCGGCACTCCAGAGAGGCCCAGCCCACATCCCAGCCCTGGTAGGGCTTGGTGTTGTCATATCCTCCGGCATGGGGCTTGCCGTCCTCCGAGGAGTTCAGCATAGGCATGGACACCAGAGCGGCCCAAGCATGGGCGGGCATGTCAAACTCAGGGATGATTTCCACGTTCCGCTCTGCGGCGTAGGCTACGATGTCCTTAAACTCCTCCTGGGTGTAGTAGCCGGCTCGCACGCCGTTGTGGTCACAGGAGGTGGAAGCACCCAGCTCCGTCAGGTTGCTGAAGTCCACGGGATTGCCGTCCTTGTCCACCACATCGGGGTTGTTCTTGATTTCCAAGCGCCAGCCCTGGTCATCACTGAGGTGCATGTGCAGCTTGTTGATCTTATACTGGGACATGTGGTCGATCTGTCGCTTTACCTCTTCTACCGGGAAGAAATGGCGGGACACATCCAAGTGCATACCACGATACCCGTAAGTGGGCTCGTCAGAAATGTCCGCACAGGGTGCGGTCCAGGCCACGTCGGACACCAGGGTGTCGCTCTCAATCTGGCCGGGGAACATCTGGCGCAGAGACTGCAGGCCGTAATACACGCCGCCTGCGCTCTTGGCGGTGATGGTCACACCGTCTGCGGTGACGGACAGCTGATAGCCTTCCTCCTCTGTCACAGCCTCACCATCCAGGCGGATGATGATATCTCCGCTCTTGCCTTCCTCACCCTGGACCACAGGCAGGTCATAGCCGGTGGACTTGCGGAATTCCGAGGCCACCACTTCGGTAGAGTCTGCCGCCTTCTCATCGGCCTGGGCCAGGACAAAGCGGGTCTCCGGCTTCAGGGTAAAGTTTCCCTGGGTCTCCTCATACTGCTGGGGCAAAGGAATGATGGTACATCCACCATTCTCCTCCCCTGCTGCCAGGGTCTGTGTACCCTGGGCAGACAGAGCGGTCGCCCGCAGAGACATGGGTGCCAAGCTCAGCAGCAGCGCTCCTGACAACAGCAGAGCTGCCCACCGTTTTTTGTTTCTCACGTTGCTCTCCTCCTTTGACTTCTTTTGAGTTTACGATGGCAATGCCGGCTTTTATTTAGGAAAACATCACGTCTTCCTCCACCGGCCACCCCATCGTTTTTCAGTCTAAGTATCTCATGTTCCCCAAAGACTGTAAAACAAAAGTTTTTTGTGCATGAACAACGCCTATTTGTATGGCAAGATTTCTTTGGGTAATTTGGCTGGTTTTCCCGGTCCGCTTTGTACAAACCTACATTTTTGTCGTATTTATCCTCCATTTCCACGAATTGTTTTTCATCATGTTGCATAGACACTCTTTTTTCTTGTCAATTTTTGTGAATATGTTATAATACAAATGGTCTTTCCAGATATTTGATAGTAAAATCCACCACACATTACTCCCTGTCATATGGAAGGTGACACTCTGTGAATGTAAAAAAACTCTATTATTTTTGTGAAATTTGCAAAGATATGAATCTGACTTATACGGCTAAACGGCTCTACGTCACGCAGCAAAGCCTGAGCTACGTCATCCGCACGCTGGAACAAGAGCTCAAGTGCACCCTGTTTATTCGCACTGCTTCGGGCGTAGATTTGACCGAGGAAGGCAAATATTTTTACCGCCGGTGCTCTCACATCCTCCAGGAGTTGGATGACACCTGTCAGGTGCTCCGCCAGGCATCATCGGAGTTTGCCGGAAATCTGCGCATCTCCTTAGCTCCCTGTTTCTATAACATGCTGCTTCATGCGCTCCCAGATTCCTGCGGGTCCTCTCCCGTGGTCTACACCTATTGCAGCGACTACTTCTGTCTGGAGCACCTGCAAAACCACCAGGCCGATGCCACCCTTCTCCCCTATCTTCCCTCTGAGCCTGGCCTATCCTCCACCCTTCTGGGCTATATCCCCATCTCTGTGATTCTCTCTCTGAATCATCCGTTGGTGCGGCGCACATCGGTACCAACCTCTGATCTATCTCAAGAGCCGCTGTTTCTCCCTGAGCAGTATCAGCCCATCTATGAGGCTCTGTTTGCCCGGTACCCCACCCTTCCCACCGCTTTCAGCCGCACCCTCTCTCTGCCCTCCCCCCTTGCCGCCATCCACAAGTGCGCCCAGGGAGACGGCGTAGTGCTCATGGATGAGCAAGCCCTGTCCAATTGTACCGTTCCCCTCCCAGCCGTCCGTGCCCTTCCTATGTCTGACCCGCTGTTTGTGCCCCTCTACTGTGTCTCTGCGCAAAAACAACATTCTCCACCCCTCCAGTCCTTCATTGACCGCATTCAGCTGGCGCTGAAGGCGTCTCAGTCCGTATAACTCGGGATATCTTAATAAGCACAGACAACCGCTGTTTGCATGGAAGAATGCAGACAGCGGTTTTTCCATAACACACACTGTTTTATCATCTTGCCTTTTTCCAACATTTTGGTATAATGTGTAGTATATACAGTTTTTTCTTCATATCGGAGCTGATGTTATGCATATTCACCCTGCCCATATTCGTATTGAGCACATGGACAACTCGTCCATAGAGCACATACAACCCGCCTGGCGTCACTGTCGAAATACTGCCAGATTTGCCTCATGGGCACTTTCACCCATTTCCTTATCTGATACTGCCTATTTGTCCGGACTTCTTCATGATTGCGGAAAATTTACCTGCGCTTTTGAATCGTACCTAAGAAAAGCCGCACACGGTGAAAAGGTCATCCGAGGCTCTGTAAACCACACGTTTGTAGGGGTGCGATATCTGCTCAGAAACCACCACTCGCCCCAAATTACCACCTCTGACATCGTCAGTGAGTTGCTGGCCTATGCCGTAGGCGCACATCATGGCCTCTTTGACTTGGCAAGAGGCCATGACACCTCCGGCTTTGCACACCGTCTGCAAGCTTCTCCTGATTTGCTCTACGAACAGGAGGCTCTCAATAACTTTTGGATGGAATGCAGCACGCCCGAGGAAATCCAACAGCTTTTTCTCCGCAGTACGGATGAATTGGCCGCCACATTTCAAACTCTGATGTCACTATCCCAATCCCAAGAGGAGCATGTTCCGTTTTACATGGGACTGCTATCCAGACTTATCCTATCCGCTGTCATTCAGGGAGATCGCAGGGATACGGCGGAATTCATGACACAAACCTCCCAACCGTTTTTTCCACAATGCGGAAACACAAACTTGGACACCTGGTCCGCTTCCCTCGCCTATATGGAGCAGAAATTGGGGGAATTCCCCCAAGAGTCCCCAATCCAACTGGCGAGAAATCGTATTTCAGAACTTTGTCTCCACATGGGCACATCGGACCGTGGACTGTATTCACTGAATGTGCCCACTGGTTCAGGGAAAACCCTATCCTCCCTTCGCTTTGCCCTGGCCCACAGCAAGCACCAAAACATGCAGCGAATTTTCTTCATCATGCCACTTCTCTCCATTATAGAACAAAATAGTGATGTCATCCGCGAGTTTGTTGGCAACCCTTCTCTCGTCTTAGAGCATCATTCCAACGTCGTTGCGCCACAGGACGATGATGATAGCTTACACACCCAGGAGCTTCTTACAGAAGATTGGAGTGCGCCCATCGTCATTACCACTTTAGTCCAATTTTTGGAGACACTCTTTTCCGGCAGAACCACTTCCATCCGACGCTTTCACGCTCTTTGTGACAGTGTGATTGTCATAGACGAGGTGCAGAGTGTCCCTGGACATATGCTCACCTTGTTCAATTTGGCACTTAACTTTTTAACAACGGTGTGCAAGGCAACGGTGGTGCTGTGCTCTGCAACACAACCTACCTTCGAGAAGACCATTCATCCGTTGTACCGCTCTCCCACCCCCATTGTCCCCTACGACAAGAGTTTATGGGCCGTCTTTGAGCGTACCACCATCCAGTATGCAGGCTCCATGACATGTGCCGAAATATCCGAGTTTCTCTTACAGCTTTTGCCCCAACACCGTAGTGTTCTCATCATTTGCAACAAAAAAAGTACCGCTGCCCAGCTCTATGCTTCTGTTTCATCTGACAGCTTTGCCAGCTGTTATCACCTTTCCGCTTCCATGTGCATGGCTCATCGCCGCTCTACATTGGAACAGATGAATGCCGCACTTCGCGACCCACAAAAGCTGGTAATCTGTATCTCCACCCAAGTCATAGAAGCTGGGGTTGACATCTCCTTTGGTTGCGTTGTCCGTCTTACGGCCGGAATGGACAGCATTATCCAGGCTGCAGGCCGATGCAACAGAAACAAGGAATCCACCCAGCCAGCTCCCGTATATATCGTTGGCTGTGTAGACGAGCACCTCACACACCTGCGGGAAATTCAAGCAGCGCAACATGCCACCGAATGTCTCTTGGCTGCCTTTGAAAAAGACCCCCAGGCGTTCCACCACAGTCTGACCTCTGACGAGTCGATTTCTTACTACTACCACCAACTATATCGAAGTATGCCAGATGAATACCAGGATTTCAAACTTCCAACCATGAGGACCAGCATTTATTCCTTGCTATCCAATAATAAAGATTTGGTATCCGATGAAAGCTGTCAGTTTTTTATGCAGCAGGGATTCCAGACTGCCGGAGCCCAGTTCTCCGTATTTGACACTCAAACCGTGGATGTCTTGGTCCCCTATGGGGAAGGTTCCTCTATTATCGCTGATTTTTGCTCCGAACAAGCCATGTACGACATATCCTTCCAGCTATCCCTTGTCCAAAGAGTCAAGCCATACACCATATCCCTGCTGCAATACCAAAGGCAACAATTAGAACAAAGCGGAGCTCTGACCCCCATCTGCCATGGAACCATGCTGGCATTGAACGAGGCATATTACCATGAGCATATCGGACTGGTCATGAACCCCACAAACGAAAACTCACTGGAGGTGACCGCATGCGACATCCTAATATTGTAGAATTTGAGGTTTGGGGAGATTACGGACTCTTTGCAGAGCCTATCCTCCGGGTAGGCGGAGAAAAATGTACTTATCAGGTTCCAACCTACGAGACACTCAAGGGCATCCTGTCCTCAGTGTACTGGAAACCCACTTTGATTTGGTATATTGACGCTGTCCGAGTCATGAATCAAATTCAGACAGAGGTCAAAGGAATTCGTCCCATCCACTACAACGATAGCAGAAACGAACTCTCCTACTACACCTATCTTAAAAACTGTCGGTATCAGGTTCGTGCTCACTTTGAATGGAACGAAAATCGGCCGGAATTAGCCAAAGACCGCAACGAAAACAAACACCACGAGATTGCAAAGCGTATGATTACAAAAGGCGGACGGCGGGATATTTTTTTGGGAACACGGGAGTGCCAGGGGTATGTGGCGCCTTGTGTATTCGGCGAAGGCGAAGGGTTCTACGACAGCCTCGCAGAACTGAGCTTTGGATTGATGTATCACGGCATCACCTACGCCGACGAGGCTTACTCCACACAAACTCAGGCAGCCATGACCGCTCACTTTTGGTACCCAGTGATGAAAAACGGAGTCATTTCCTTTTTGCGTCCCGAAAGCTGTCCGCTGCATAAACGACTGGGTGATATGCGCATGAAAGTGTTCGGTGCAGATACAGGAAATTTTTCAGGCTCACGTGAATTTGGGGAGGTGACATAAGTGGGATTATTCCAAAAAGCAGTGGAAACCTATGATTCTTTTATCCAACAGGCGGGACATATCACCGAAGGAGAGGAACCTTTAGCACCATGTTTTCACACGCTAACCCGAGCAGATTTAGACATTACAGTTGGCTCAGATGGTGCATTCATATCTGCTTCTGCCGTAGATAAAACTGAATCAAAAATTATCATTCCGGTCACGGAGGAATCCGCCAGACGCACCTCACATCCCTGTGCACACCCTCTCAGCGACCAACTGAAGTATCTGGCCTCCTATGATGAAAAACGCCACGAAGACTACCTAAAGCAATTGACAGACTGGAGCAATTCCCCCTATACACACCCGAAACTCGCCCCAATTCTGCGTTATATTCAAGGGGATACCATTTTAACCGATCTTCTCCGCGCCAATCTCATTAAGATAAATGAGCATAGTCTCCCTGTAAAGGACGACCTGCTGGTGCGCTGGCGGGTCATTGGTCTGGGCAAAGATTTGGACGGCCCTTGTTGGACAGACAAAAGTTTGTTCGAAGCTTTTCGGAAATATATCGTCCACTGCAAAATGACTGCCTGTCCCGTTCTCTGTATGATAGAGGGCACTCTGTCTACTCCCGCTGAAAAGCATCCCAAGGGCGTTGTCCCCTTCCACGGAAATGCCAAGCTGATTTCCGATAATGACAAAGACAATTTCACCTTTCGAGGCCGCTTTGTGACCTCTCAGCAGGCAGCTACAGTCGGCTACGAGGCATCACAAAAAGCCCACAACGCCCTTCGCTGGCTTGTGGCAAACCAAAAAGTTTCATTCGGTGGAAGGACTTTTTTATGTTGGTGTCCCCAGGGTATGGTGATTCCCAAACCCCACAATCCTCTGATGCCGCAACATCAGCAATCACAATCGGTAAAACCGTCAGACTATCAGCGGCTTCTAAAGGAGGCTTTGGAGGGCTGGAAGAATTCCCTGCATGCAATCCACCCTCAGGCTGTGATTGCAGTCTTTGATGCAGCAACTTCTGGCCGTCTCTCTTTGACATACTACAATGAACTGCAGGCTTTTGACTTTGTCAATCGCCTCTACCAGTGGGACCGCATCTGCTGTTGGACCTTTCAGAACATCGGTGTGAACTCCCCATCTCTATGGCAAATTATAAATTGCGCCTTTGGCACCGAGCGAAGTGCTGGAAACGCACCCCAATTAGAAACCGACGACAGGGTGTTGCGCCAGCAAATGCAGCGCCTGTTGGCCTGCCGCATTGAGCAGGCACACATCCCCTCAGATGTGGTTCAGCTTCTTGTGCAGAGAGCTTCGACCCCTCAGTCGTACACGCCAAAAACCAGAGAGAAAATCTTATTCACCGCTTGTGCCGTAATTCGCAAATTTCACTATGACAGGACAAAGGAGGAATGGGGCATGGCACTAGAGCCTCAAAAAAAGGACCGGAGCTACCAATATGGACGCCTATTGGCTGTGTTGGAGAAAGCCGAACGGGATACATATCGAGACAATGAAGAGCGTGAGCCCAATGCAATCCGAATGCAGTCGGTCTTTTCCCAGCGCCCTCAGCGCACAGCTCGTACCATATGGGAACAGGTGAAAAAAGCATACTACCCTCGCCTGAAGCCAGCTTCCCGTGCTTTCTATGAAAAGCTACTATGTGAAATTCTGGACATCATCTCAGAGTTTCCCGATGAGCAACAAAATCGCCCTCTGTCCGACAGTTACCTCCTGGGGTATTATCTCCAGAGAAACAGCTTGTATGCCAAGCGAGAGAACCACACAGAGAACAATAAGGAGGAATCATAATCATGGGTGTACTGCAGAATAAAATTGATTTCGTGGCGCTGGTATCCGCTCACATGGCCAATGTCAACGGCGACCCGCTCAACGGGAATCGTCCCAGAACGGACTATAACGGGTTTGGTGAGATGTCTGATGTGTGCATCAAGCGCAAAATCCGCAACCGGATGCAGGACTTAGGTCATTCCATCTTTGTGAAATCCGAGGACCGCTGTGACGACGGATTTAGCAGCTTGAAGGAACGTGCAGCTGCCCAAATGGGCAAAGAGAAGGACAAAGACATCTATGCACAAAAAGCCTGTGAGGCTTGGCTAGACGTCCGCACATTTGGACAGGTGTTTGCATTCAAAGGAAATAACGAAGTGTCCTTGGGTATCCGTGGTCCAGTTTCCATTCACCAGGCTGTCAGTGTCTCTCCTGTGGAGATACAGTCCATGCAAATTACGAAAAGTGTAAACGGAGACTCCAGTGAAAAGCGGTCATCTGACACCATGGGCTCCAAGCATTTTGTGAGATTCGGCTTGTACATTGTCAAAGGCTCCATCAATGTCCAACTTGCTGAGAAAACCGGATTTACAGAGGAGGATGCACAGGTCATCAAAGAATGTCTGCGTACGCTTTTCGTCAACGATGCCTCTTCTGCCCGCCCAGACGGCTCAATGGAAATCGTCAAGCTGTTTTGGTTCCAGCATAATTGCAAAGACGGGCAATACTCTTCTGCCACAGTACATCGTTCCGTACATGTTGCTTTGAAGGAGGAGAGCATCCTCCCAGAAAGTGTGGACGATTATACCATTGAATTGGAACCTTTGGATGGTCTCGTCCCTGAGATTATGGTAGGGTTATGAGCAGTTGCAGCCAGGAAGAGTATCTCCCGCTCTCCGGCCTCCAGCATTTCGCCTTTTGTCGGCGGCAATGGGCGCTGATTCACATCGAGCAGCTGTGGAAGGAAAATCTGCGCACGGTGGAGGGGCAGCTGCTCCACCACCGTGCCCACGATGAGACCCAGCGGGAACGGCGGGGAAATTTGCTCATCCTCCGAGGCCTTGCCATCCAATCGCCCACGCTGGGTGTCTCCGGTGTCTGCGATGTGGTGGAATTTCATGCCTCACCCCAGGGTGTCCCCATTCACGGGGAAGAAGGGCTTTGGCTGCCCTATCCTATTGAATACAAGCGGGGAAAACCAAAATCCAACCAGGCCGATGAGCTGCAATTGTGTGCCCAAGCCATGTGTCTGGAGGAAATGCTGTGCTGCTCCATTCAGGAAGGGGCTCTCTTTTACGGAGAAACCAAGCGGAGAACCGTGGTTTCGTTTGTCCCTGCATTGCGGGAACAGGTGGTTTCCCTGCTCCAGGAGATGCACCAGCTCTATCGACGGGGCTATACCCCCAAGTGCAAACCCACCAAGTCCTGCAATGCCTGTTCCCTGAAAGAGCTGTGCCTTCCCAAACTCATGAAGAAACAGAATGTATCGGCCTATCTGCGCTCAGCCATGGAGGAGGACGTGCCATGAGACAACTGCTCAATACCCTGTTTATCACCTCACCCGATATTTACTTATCTCTGGATGGGGAAAATGTGGTGGCCAATCGGGAAAAGGAAGTCCTGGCCCGGTATCCTCTGCATACCTTGTCCGGCATTCTCTCCTTCTCCTACTCCGGTGCCTCTCCCGCCCTCATGGGTGCCTGCGCCAAACGAAATATCTCCCTGTCCTTTTGCTCTCCCAACGGACGGTTTCTGGCCCGAGTATGTGGGGAAAGCAGCGGAAATGTGCTTCTTCGCCGCACGCAATATCGAATTGCCGACGCCCCCGCCTCCAGCTGCCGAATTGCACGCAATATGATCTTCGGAAAAGTCCACAATGCCCGTTGGAGCATTGCCCGAACCAAACGAGACCACGCTCTGCGTGTGAATGTGGACGATTTAGCGCAGACCATTGAAACCCTCAAAGGATTACTGCCTCAAATTCTCTCCGAGACCGATCTGGACGCTCTGCGTGGACTGGAAGGAGCCGGAGCTACCGCCTACTTTCACGCCTTTGGCCAGATGATTTTGGGGGATCCCACTGTATTCTCCTTCCATGGCAGAAATCGCAGACCACCGCTGGACCCAGCCAACGCTCTACTGTCTTTTGCCTACAGCCTTCTGGGTAACGACTGCGCCTCTGCCTTGGAAGGGGTGGGTTTGGACGCCTATGTGGGATTCCTCCACCGAGACCGCCCCGGGCGAACCTCTCTGGCTTTGGACTTGATGGAGGAATTACGTCCGTGTATGGCAGAACGCTTTGTCCTGACCTGCATCAACAACCGCATCTTCCAGGCCCAGAATTTCGTCTATCAAGAGAGCGGAGCCGTTCGTCTCACCGATGAAGCCCGGCGCATCTTCCTGCAACGGTGGCAAGAGCGAAAAAAGGAGCTCATCACCCATCCATATCTGGAGGAGAAAATTCCTTGGGGGCTGGTTCCATGGGTGCAGGCTCTCTTGCTCAGCCGTCATCTCAGGGGCGACTTGGAGGAGTATCCGCCGTTTCTCTGGAGGTAGAAACATGCTGGTTCTGATTACGTATGACGTGAATACCCAGGATGCCGCTGGGCGCAAGCGGCTGCGGCAAATCGCCAAACAATGTGTCAACTACGGACAACGTGTCCAATGTTCTGTGTTCGAGTGCCTGCTGGACGCTGCGCAATGTCGTATGCTTCAGGCCAAGCTGTGCAGCATTATGGATGCCGAGAAAGACAGCCTGCGTTTTTACTACCTGGGCAACAAATATGAGAGTAAAATCGAACACTTCGGTGCCAAACAAACCTATGAACCTGAGGGTGCGTTTATCTTATAGGTTTGCCAGGTGCGAAGGGGAAGCTCTCATAACATCCCTGGGAGGTTCGCACACGCATTTTTCCAATTTATGTGAGGAGTAGAGATTTTCTCACCTTCGCAATTGTAACACTTAGAATTTATGCTGTGCAATCTATGCAAGGAACACAACGATTCACCCCGCACCTTGTATAGATTTGCTGTCGCACCCCACACGGGGTGCGTGGATTGAAATCATCCTCCTTTTAATTCGGGCCAAACTCTGGCCTGTCGCACCCCACACGGGGTGCGTGGATTGAAATTTGTCCTGGAGCACCGTATAGCCGCACAGCAGGGCGTCGCACCCCACACGGGGTGCGTGGATTGAAATAAATTGATATATAGATCTTTCTTATCCTGGAGCACGTCGCACCCCACACGGGGTGCGTGGATTGAAATTACAGGTCCAAAGCATGGCAGGCCTGCCGGGCAGTCGCACCCCACACGGGGTGCGTGGATTGAAATCTCCTTGTCCCACTCGTCCGGGCTATCCAGCTGGTAGTCGCACCCCACACGGGGTGCGTGGATTGAAATTTGGTGTCCTGCCATGGGTTGGGCCGGTAGGCCAGCGTCGCACCCCACACGGGGTGCGTGGATTGAAATATTCCCGGCAATGTGTCCTACCCTGTGGAGAAAACGTCGCACCCCACACGGGGTGCGTGGATTGAAATCAAGAGTGTGGCTGCCCGCAATCTCCACGAGGAGAGTCGCACCCCACACGGGGTGCGTGGATTGAAATCTCAAGAATGGCAGAGGCGGTGGCGCTAAGTGACCAAGTCGCACCCCACACGGGGTGCGTGGATTGAAATTTTGCCACTCCCGGTACCATGAGTGACCGCAGGGTCGCACCCCACACGGGGTGCGTGGATTGAAATAAACTGGTGCAAATAAGGTTTCTGCCGCAGCTGACGTCGCACCCCACACGGGGTGCGTGGATTGAAATAACTTCTCCAAGGCTCCCGTGGTGGAGAGTGATGGGTCGCACCCCACACGGGGTGCGTGGATTGAAATATGACTACGGCGTGGACGACGGTGAGCGGGGCGATAGGTCGCACCCCACACGGGGTGCGTGGATTGAAATTGAGGGAAGGCGGTACCATTGGAGAATGGGCAGCGTCGCACCCCACACGGGGTGCGTGGATTGAAATAATATAGCGGTCGATGGCGGCGCCGACAGTGAGGGAGTCGCACCCCACACGGGGTGCGTGGATTGAAATTGTTTGCTTCGACTTCGAAAAACTAAAAACGAAAGTCGCACCCCACACGGGGTGCGTGGATTGAAATCCTGATACTCTCAAGATTGAGAGCCTGGCGGACAGGTCGCACCCCACACGGGGTGCGTGGATTGAAATAATTTTGCCAAGGCTCCCACCGTGGAAAGCGATGTCGCACCCCACACGGGGTGCGTGGATTGAAATCGGGCTTCGGCCTTTGTTCCCCGCCTCTACCGGCACGTCGCACCCCACACGGGGTGCGTGGATTGAAATAATCTGAAAAATGTGCACTATGCGCCCATGACTGCGTCGCACCCCACACGGGGTGCGTGGATTGAAATCAGTGGGCGGCACCCCGTCTCCTGTGTGGGCCAAGCGTCGCACCCCACACGGGGTGCGTGGATTGAAATCAGCACCTAATGTGTCCAACTTGGACACAAGGGAGTCGCACCCCACACGGGGTGCGTGGATTGAAATAATTTTGCCAAGGCTCCCACCGTGGAAAGCGATGGTCGCACCCCACACGGGGTGCGTGGATTGAAATCCGGCTGGACCTCCACAACCGAGAGCGAGGGCCGCGTCGCACCCCACACGGGGTGCGTGGATTGAAATCAGCACCTAATGTGTCCAACTTGGACACAAGGGAGTCGCACCCCACACGGGGTGCGTGGATTGAAATAACCAGGATGGGCTGACTGTAAGCAAGACAGGCAGTCGCACCCCACACGGGGTGCGTGGATTGAAATTATGCCGATGGTATCGTCTATTGGCAGTCCAGCTCGTCGCACCCCACACGGGGTGCGTGGATTGAAATACACCCTGGTTGTGGCAAAACCAGCAACCGCCCCTGGTCGCACCCCACACGGGGTGCGTGGATTGAAATTCTTTGAGCCGCATGGGCAGGAACAGGCCCACCGTCGCACCCCACACGGGGTGCGTGGATTGAAATCCATCCTCACCAGGCCTTTTCCCAACTGCCAGAGTCGCACCCCACACGGGGTGCGTGGATTGAAATATAATGGTTTCGGGCGCAACTCCGAGAACCTTAGGTCGCACCCCACACGGGGTGCGTGGATTGAAATCAAAGCAAGCTAGAGGGCTGTACAAACGTGGTTGTCGCACCCCACACGGGGTGCGTGGATTGAAATAAGATGGCCCTGACCGATGCAATCAGCGTTGCCGTCGCACCCCACACGGGGTGCGTGGATTGAAATTCCTTTCCTAGCCCCCGCAAGGGGGCGCATGCCGGGGGTCGCACCCCACACGGGGTGCGTGGATTGAAATAACTTGGCACTGTGTGTGCGAATTGCAACGACCCGTCGCACCCCACACGGGGTGCGTGGATTGAAATCTTTCTCTCCCCCGGTCATTGACACGGTGGAGTCGTCGCACCCCACACGGGGTGCGTGGATTGAAATCAAAGCACCGTCAACGATAACCCCGGCATTCTCCGTGTCGCACCCCACACGGGGTGCGTGGATTGAAATTTTCCCGGCTTGCCATTGAACTTCCCCCGGTCTGTCGCACCCCACACGGGGTGCGTGGATTGAAATTCCAGTCGTCCAGTTCAGCTGACCGCCGTACACGGTCGCACCCCACACGGGGTGCGTGGATTGAAATGTCTTGTGAAATTGACGATAGAGTTTTAAGCTTGTGTCGCACCCCACACGGGGTGCGTGGATTGAAATTGCATTGCCAAGATGGTGGGCACAGCCCCCCTATGTCGCACCCCACACGGGGTGCGTGGATTGAAATATCCAGATTCGGAAATCGGTGTCGATGGGGTATGTCGCACCCCACACGGGGTGCGTGGATTGAAATACCGCCTAATGGAGAAAAAAAGGAGGAAGAAAAATGGTCGCACCCCACACGGGGTGCGTGGATTGAAATGGTCAACTTGATTTGCACGCCATCATCATACCCGTCGCACCCCACACGGGGTGCGTGGATTGAAATTTCCAGTCGTCCAAGGTCAGCCCGCCCGGGATGCATGTCGCACCCCACACGGGGTGCGTGGATTGAAATCAAAGTCAAAAACCGGTATAGAAGTGACTGTTTTTGTCGCACCCCACACGGGGTGCGTGGATTGAAATCCCTGTCGTCCTTTTTGGTGATGCCCGTCTCAAGTCGCACCCCACACGGGGTGCGTGGATTGAAATACTGTCAAAGAATGCACCGTAGGTGCGGCACTCGGTCGTCGCACCCCACACGGGGTGCGTGGATTGAAATAAGCGGCCCACGACAAATACAGCGTCGCCCTTTCGTCGCACCCCACACGGGGTGCGTGGATTGAAATCAGCTCCTCCAGTTTGTCGGCCTGGTCGGTGAGTTGGGTCGCACCCCACACGGGGTGCGTGGATTGAAATCTCCACGGTCTGGATGCCCAAAAGAACCTCGGGACGTCGCACCCCACACGGGGTGCGTGGATTGAAATCATCGACCTCAAGTCCACTGGCGTGGCCCCCACCGTCGCACCCCACACGGGGTGCGTGGATTGAAATACCGCCTTCGCTCCGGTGATGACCTGGGCTTTGGAGTCGCACCCCACACGGGGTGCGTGGATTGAAATCTCAATTCGCCTTTGCGGGTCGGTGTAGGGGTATTGTCGCACCCCACACGGGGTGCGTGGATTGAAATATTAACGGCATGATCATGCCCGGCACCATCGGCGTCGCACCCCACACGGGGTGCGTGGATTGAAATATCCTCACCCGTCTGGAACTGCCGGATTTCCCAGTCGCACCCCACACGGGGTGCGTGGATTGAAATCCCATGGGCAATAAAAATTCACGGACTTCCCGGAAGTCGCACCCCACACGGGGTGCGTGGATTGAAATACTTTGCTGTCCGGCATATTCCCGAGAGACACTGGTCGCACCCCACACGGGGTGCGTGGATTGAAATAACGGCGGCATCAGAACCAGCTGCGGACGTTGTAGCGTCGCACCCCACACGGGGTGCGTGGATTGAAATTACGGAATCCTGGGCGACGTGGACACAGCAACAGGTCGCACCCCACACGGGGTGCGTGGATTGAAATCCGTCCAGGTCAGTGATCTGGTGCAGTTGTGGAGTGGTCGCACCCCACACGGGGTGCGTGGATTGAAATAGCGAAAACACGGGATGGAGAGTGGATGCCAAGCGTCGCACCCCACACGGGGTGCGTGGATTGAAATAACGAAAAACTCGCCGCATGCTCCGACGAATCCGAGTCGCACCCCACACGGGGTGCGTGGATTGAAATAGAGCGTCAGCGAGTACGCCAACAACCGTACCTGGTCGCACCCCACACGGGGTGCGTGGATTGAAATACGGAATCGAACTCTATTGCAGCGTGTGGGGTGGTCGCACCCCACACGGGGTGCGTGGATTGAAATACTCACTGGCCGAAAATGGGGGCAGGTGTATATTGTCGCACCCCACACGGGGTGCGTGGATTGAAATATCAAAAGGGCAACGGGCCGCCCATGTCGTCCAGGTCGCACCCCACACGGGGTGCGTGGATTGAAATCTCCAAATAATTTTTGCCAATAAGCTTGATAAACGTCGCACCCCACACGGGGTGCGTGGATTGAAATTCTTAACGCCAGATACCATGGACTTGATACCATTGTCGCACCCCACACGGGGTGCGTGGATTGAAATCAGGTACTCTCCAAGGCTGGTCATGAGAGACGATGGTCGCACCCCACACGGGGTGCGTGGATTGAAATCCGAGGCCACAAATGATGTTGCATGATATACTCGGTCGCACCCCACACGGGGTGCGTGGATTGAAATTTGTTGCTCCACCACACGACGCTGGGTGACTCGAGTCGCACCCCACACGGGGTGCGTGGATTGAAATATTTCCCTACTGCGCTCCCTCCCAGAGGATTGCGAGTCGCACCCCACACGGGGTGCGTGGATTGAAATCTCGATGGTGCACCCAAATCTGGCGGCAGCGTGAAGTCGCACCCCACACGGGGTGCGTGGATTGAAATTTTGTCGGCCACAAGCGCGCTGTGGATGTTCCCGGTCGCACCCCACACGGGGTGCGTGGATTGAAATATCCTCGGAGATTCCGGCCCAGTTCAGAGCGTCAGCAAGTCGCACCCCACACGGGGTGCGTGGATTGAAATAGAATGGGAAGGTCATCCAAAACAGATTGATAATGTCGCACCCCACACGGGGTGCGTGGATTGAAATTGTACGCCTACCTGTATCAGCTCAGATACTGCATCGTCGCACCCCACACGGGGTGCGTGGATTGAAATGCCAGCAACTGTGAGGCCTCTGTGGCGGTGTCAACGGTCGCACCCCACACGGGGTGCGTGGATTGAAATCGATTTTGCCGAATGCATTTTGCCAAAAAGGCAAAGTCGCACCCCACACGGGGTGCGTGGATTGAAATTGTTGCTGTTCGTCGTCGCCCCGTGCGCTGACGGCGTCGCACCCCACACGGGGTGCGTGGATTGAAATTGCTTGGCCTGTCCGCACCCGGAAGAGCCGTGCGTCGCACCCCACACGGGGTGCGTGGATTGAAATTCCAAGGCCAAGGGAGCCGCACTGGTAGACAGGAAGTCGCACCCCACACGGGGTGCGTGGATTGAAATCTAGGTTGGGGCGGTCAATAGTAGACGCTGAAGTGGTCGCACCCCACACGGGGTGCGTGGATTGAAATAATTATGCCTTAACAGCAAAAGACCGAAAGTCGAGTCGCACCCCACACGGGGTGCGTGGATTGAAATACCGCCTAATGGAGAAAAAAAGGAGGAAGAAAAAGTCGCACCCCACACGGGGTGCGTGGATTGAAATATATGTGGTAAAGGGCAAGCCTGCGTGGAGTGGCTCGTCGCACCCCACACGGGGTGCGTGGATTGAAATAGAATCTCAATTTGCATCTTATTTTTGTCAATCATGGTCGCACCCCACACGGGGTGCGTGGATTGAAATCATCGTCGTTGAAGTCAGTGCACCCAGCTCCGGTCGCACCCCACACGGGGTGCGTGGATTGAAATTCCCTCGTGCTTTATATACAGCTCAATTGCAACAAGTCGCACCCCACACGGGGTGCGTGGATTGAAATCGTGTTGCTTGCACTCTTGGACCACCAGATCAACAGTCGCACCCCACACGGGGTGCGTGGATTGAAATTCTGCGTAGGCATTGCCTCCGGCGGAGGCGCCCAGGGTCGCACCCCACACGGGGTGCGTGGATTGAAATTGCACGGAACTTGTGACCTTGCCCAGCACTTGCGTCGCACCCCACACGGGGTGCGTGGATTGAAATGGAATCACCCCACACGCTGCAATAGAGTTCGATTCGTCGCACCCCACACGGGGTGCGTGGATTGAAATTCGCTCGTTCCTGTAGAACAGATTGTAAATCAACAGGTCGCACCCCACACGGGGTGCGTGGATTGAAATTGCTCAGAATTTTGTGAGCTGTGAAAAATCGCTCAAGTCGCACCCCACACGGGGTGCGTGGATTGAAATCAGATACATTCGGCGCAGAAAACCCGTAGCCTCCACGTCGCACCCCACACGGGGTGCGTGGATTGAAATAGGTTGATGCCGGTGGTGTCGCTCCAGGGCTTGCCGGTCGCACCCCACACGGGGTGCGTGGATTGAAATCTGGGCCCGTAGTATGTGCGGACATCCAGGTACAGTCGCACCCCACACGGGGTGCGTGGATTGAAATCTGGGCCCGTAGTATGTGCGGACATCCAGGTACACGGTCGCACCCCACACGGGGTGCGTGGATTGAAATCACCGCCCGGTCCAACTCGCTTTGTTTCATACCCCGGTCGCACCCCACACGGGGTGCGTGGATTGAAATAAGTCTCTTTGCGGCGTCAGCGTACCCGGAAACAGCGTCGCACCCCACACGGGGTGCGTGGATTGAAATGTGGCAGTGCATTTTTTATTGCTCCGCCTCCGCCGTCGCACCCCACACGGGGTGCGTGGATTGAAATCAACCTCTTTCTCAAAATTGGCGTGTCCAAACCGGTCGCACCCCACACGGGGTGCGTGGATTGAAATATCTTCCCCAGTTTGGAACTGCCGGATTTCCCAGTCGCACCCCACACGGGGTGCGTGGATTGAAATTGACCGTTTACAACGAACCCGTTCACAAAGCCAAGGCGTCGCACCCCACACGGGGTGCGTGGATTGAAATCGATGGTCGCCATCTGGGACGGCAGTCCGGAAATTGTCGCACCCCACACGGGGTGCGTGGATTGAAATTTCTGGATATCGGTCAATCTAGCAGCCATAGCACCAGTCGCACCCCACACGGGGTGCGTGGATTGAAATAAGCTGTCCGCCTTGCCACCGCCCTTGAAATACACGTCGCACCCCACACGGGGTGCGTGGATTGAAATCTCCGGTATCTTGTCAATGATATGACGCTTAGGGGTCGCACCCCACACGGGGTGCGTGGATTGAAATAATTATGCCTTAACAGCAAAAGACCGAAAGTCGAGTCGCACCCCACACGGGGTGCGTGGATTGAAATCCGGCCTGATTAAGTCCATCCCTACCATCGTCCAGGTCGCACCCCACACGGGGTGCGTGGATTGAAATAAGATGCCGTCCCCGGTGCCCAGGGCAACATTCCCGGGTCGCACCCCACACGGGGTGCGTGGATTGAAATATATATGCCCCGTTTGTCAACTGCCTGGACGTGGTCGCACCCCACACGGGGTGCGTGGATTGAAATCTAACAATTGGTGGGACAGTACCAATTATGTCGGGGTCGCACCCCACACGGGGTGCGTGGATTGAAATTAAAAGTGTTGTTATTTTGACGGATAGAATTTTGAGTCGCACCCCACACGGGGTGCGTGGATTGAAATAATAGTGATTGACCGTTTAATGTTTTCCAGTCTCATGTCGCACCCCACACGGGGTGCGTGGATTGAAATAGAAAGATTTGATGGAATAATCGACAAAAGAGCCATAGTCGCACCCCACACGGGGTGCGTGGATTGAAATTTGTCCAATACTTAGACCCTTCACCAATAACATCGGTCGCACCCCACACGGGGTGCGTGGATTGAAATTAGCAGTAGACCGATAATATTGTTGAGCTTCAAGATGTCGCACCCCACACGGGGTGCGTGGATTGAAATGTCATCGTCCTCCCAGTTACAAGCTTGACACTCTTGTCGCACCCCACACGGGGTGCGTGGATTGAAATAATGTGGGCGAAAGTCCAGCCAGCCTCGGTGCGGGTCGCACCCCACACGGGGTGCGTGGATTGAAATTTAGAGACAATAATATCATCGTCTCCGTCTGATTGGTCGCACCCCACACGGGGTGCGTGGATTGAAATAATGAGGACTATGTGACATTTCCCAGGGACGATATGTCGCACCCCACACGGGGTGCGTGGATTGAAATACAAACAGGCCAATGGGACACACGCCCTTAAATCGTGTCGCACCCCACACGGGGTGCGTGGATTGAAATTCAATCGTCATAGTGGCCCAAGCAGGAGATAATAGTCGCACCCCACACGGGGTGCGTGGATTGAAATCCTGTGGGCAGCTTTGAGCGGAAGGGCCATTTTGGTCGCACCCCACACGGGGTGCGTGGATTGAAATACATCTTGCATGACGCTCTCCAGATACCGGAGGTGTCGCACCCCACACGGGGTGCGTGGATTGAAATCAGGGCCGGAAACCGCCCCTAATCCTTACCCTGGTCGCACCCCACACGGGGTGCGTGGATTGAAATCAGTCCGCTCGGCTCTGGTTCCAGTGGTTGTCGTAGGTCGCACCCCACACGGGGTGCGTGGATTGAAATACACCACCCCTGTATATCTGGAGGAGCAGCAGGCGGGTCGCACCCCACACGGGGTGCGTGGATTGAAATTCCCCGGTATTCCCCACCCAGGCAGGGAACCCGCAGGTCGCACCCCACACGGGGTGCGTGGATTGAAATTGGGTAGGCACAGGAGCTGGGGTGGTGGGCTTGGTCGCACCCCACACGGGGTGCGTGGATTGAAATAAAACACATTACAGGATACTTTAGGTGCTCAGAAGGTCGCACCCCACACGGGGTGCGTGGATTGAAATAATTAGACTCGCAATATAGTTGCCATAAGACAATAGTCGCACCCCACACGGGGTGCGTGGATTGAAATTTATAATATTTTGCCATCTTGAATTGGCTCTTGGGTCGCACCCCACACGGGGTGCGTGGATTGAAATCTTTGGGGAGACCAATTGGATGCCATCCTTGACCGTCGCACCCCACACGGGGTGCGTGGATTGAAATTATGACACTGAGGGCAATATGCTCTCCCTTGTTGGTGTCGCACCCCACACGGGGTGCGTGGATTGAAATAGTTCATATATAATGCCTTCAAAGAGATTTGGAGCAGTCGCACCCCACACGGGGTGCGTGGATTGAAATCGCAAAGACCTCTATGCCATACGAAAAGTAGCTGGTCGCACCCCACACGGGGTGCGTGGATTGAAATTTGAGGATAACGGGTATGCAATACGCTATATCCCCCGTCGCACCCCACACGGGGTGCGTGGATTGAAATTCAGATTAAGGAGGCTGGGCTTGAGTTGACTGATGTCGCACCCCACACGGGGTGCGTGGATTGAAATAGGGGGGATTGGGAAGGGTTTTTGAATGGCTTGCGTCGCACCCCACACGGGGTGCGTGGATTGAAATATTGGTAAGCGGGTTGCCTGGTTTGTGAACTTTGATGTCGCACCCCACACGGGGTGCGTGGATTGAAATTCAGATTAAGGAGGCTGGGCTTGAGTTGACTGATGTCGCACCCCACACGGGGTGCGTGGATTGAAATCATGGGATTGGTCTTTGACATTACAGGCTCTGATTTGGTCGCACCCCACACGGGGTGCGTGGATTGAAATCTGGTGGCGGCGGTGGTGTTTATCGGCGTGGGCCTGGTCGCACCCCACACGGGGTGCGTGGATTGAAATGATATCCGCATGACGGTTACCGACTATTTTGGGGCGTCGCACCCCACACGGGGTGCGTGGATTGAAATCTTCTTCGGCTCTTTTGCCGTTACCGTTCCTCTCCGTCGCACCCCACACGGGGTGCGTGGATTGAAATAACGTAGCCTGGAAAACTAGGCTCTCCGGCGGGCGTCGCACCCCACACGGGGTGCGTGGATTGAAATTGGGTAGGCACAGGAGCTGGGGTGGTGGGCTTGGTGGTCGCACCCCACACGGGGTGCGTGGATTGAAATTGATTGGTGTGGCCATGGCCACCCTGGTGGAGCTGGTCGCACCCCACACGGGGTGCGTGGATTGAAATCTCCAGGGCATCTTCCTGACGGACTGGACCAAGATGTCGCACCCCACACGGGGTGCGTGGATTGAAATTTTTCCCGCCGGACGAGCGGGACTTTACCACCCGTCGCACCCCACACGGGGTGCGTGGATTGAAATCCCAAGGGCACCATTGATCCACTTCTCACCGTCCGTCGCACCCCACACGGGGTGCGTGGATTGAAATTGGAACAGCTCCAGCTTGAGGGGCTGGCCCAGGCGTCGCACCCCACACGGGGTGCGTGGATTGAAATTAACACTAATCTGGATGCTACTAAATTCCACGTAGTCGCACCCCACACGGGGTGCGTGGATTGAAATTGATTGGTGTGGCCATGGCCACCCTGGTGGAGCTGGTCGCACCCCACACGGGGTGCGTGGATTGAAATTTTGGGGGGTGACCTATGGCAGACCGTATCAAGGTCGCACCCCACACGGGGTGCGTGGATTGAAATTCGTTGGTGGCCGTCCCTGCCCAGCGGGCGGCGGGTCGCACCCCACACGGGGTGCGTGGATTGAAATCCCCGGCCCCCTGCCGGGTCCTATGCCGTTTACATGTCGCACCCCACACGGGGTGCGTGGATTGAAATATCGATCATTCCAATTCCTCCAATCTCTTGATCTGCGTCGCACCCCACACGGGGTGCGTGGATTGAAATATTGCCAATGAAGTGTTGTCCGTGGTGGAAAACGCGTCGCACCCCACACGGGGTGCGTGGATTGAAATTCAAGCGCCCACCACGCAGGCTTGCACTTCTCGAGTCGCACCCCACACGGGGTGCGTGGATTGAAATTCCTCATTATCGTCAAACACTACTGGGCACTGGGTCGCACCCCACACGGGGTGCGTGGATTGAAATGGTGTTATTTGAGCGACAACGACTGCTACAAGGCCGGGTCGCACCCCACACGGGGTGCGTGGATTGAAATTCTGGTGTCGTCCGCATCAGCCAGAGGCCAGCCGTCGCACCCCACACGGGGTGCGTGGATTGAAATGATTGCAAAGGCATCCGAAAGCCCGGTGATGTTGGGTCGCACCCCACACGGGGTGCGTGGATTGAAATACTCACCCCTTTTCAGCCGCTCCACCTCACTGGGTCGCACCCCACACGGGGTGCGTGGATTGAAATTCTGTGTCGATAGACTGCCCACAATGCGGACACGTCGCACCCCACACGGGGTGCGTGGATTGAAATCACACCGCAATTGGTACACATCCAGTGGCCGTCTCGTCGCACCCCACACGGGGTGCGTGGATTGAAATACTAGACTTACCTAAACTACCCTTACCTAACCTAAGTCGCACCCCACACGGGGTGCGTGGATTGAAATATCACGTACCTGGTGCGGACTCTCACCATCAAAGTGTCGCACCCCACACGGGGTGCGTGGATTGAAATTCCAAGGCTCTGGCTGACCCCGCCAACACTGGAAGTCGCACCCCACACGGGGTGCGTGGATTGAAATAAGATAGAAGAATTTGGGAAACTCCCAAAACTAAACGTCGCACCCCACACGGGGTGCGTGGATTGAAATCACCAATGCAAGTTCTCCACCTCTGTCAGGTCGAGTCGCACCCCACACGGGGTGCGTGGATTGAAATCTCTAACGTGTTCCACCTCAATGCCCCACCGCTCGTCGCACCCCACACGGGGTGCGTGGATTGAAATTCGCTGATTTTTCGGTTTGGGTTGCCAAAATAAAGTCGCACCCCACACGGGGTGCGTGGATTGAAATGATGTTCCGCAGGCTCCGTCGAATCTCCATGCACGTCGCACCCCACACGGGGTGCGTGGATTGAAATTCACGTATGGGCACCATTGGCAGCGGGTCATATCGTCGCACCCCACACGGGGTGCGTGGATTGAAATTCTGCCGTCCTGGCCCTTAAAGTCACGATCTACCGCGTCGCACCCCACACGGGGTGCGTGGATTGAAATTGCTACAACCTACCGGCACGAATATACTACCACACGTCGCACCCCACACGGGGTGCGTGGATTGAAATCTCGTCGGAAATGTTGGCCAGACGGCAACGGGAGCGTCGCACCCCACACGGGGTGCGTGGATTGAAATGTTGCCACGCCTACACCCCCTCTGCGAGGTAGTGGTCGCACCCCACACGGGGTGCGTGGATTGAAATATATATTCCTTCCACCGATGCGGCCTAATCGGTCGTCGCACCCCACACGGGGTGCGTGGATTGAAATTCTCCTCTCTCTCTTTTTGCGCCCAGGACAACGCCGTCGCACCCCACACGGGGTGCGTGGATTGAAATCTGCTTTGATACCACAGTCGGCACGGGATCGAGAGGTCGCACCCCACACGGGGTGCGTGGATTGAAATAATGGCTCTAATTTTGCCGTAAAGTGCCCAGATTGTCGCACCCCACACGGGGTGCGTGGATTGAAATCCATCTGCATCGGTACAGCACTCATACATCCAGTGTCGCACCCCACACGGGGTGCGTGGATTGAAATTCCGGTGTTCCAGGCTCCTGGAAGTCTCGTGCCCGTCGCACCCCACACGGGGTGCGTGGATTGAAATCTTGTCCCAGGGTACAGGACAGGCGCACATACCCCACGTCGCACCCCACACGGGGTGCGTGGATTGAAATCATTGTGAGGTGCACTCATCATGAAGCTTCCAACCCGTCGCACCCCACACGGGGTGCGTGGATTGAAATTATGGTGTCAAACAATGGAATCACATGTGAGTGTCGCACCCCACACGGGGTGCGTGGATTGAAATGGAATACCTCTCACAGAGCGCATAACTTCGGCATGGTCGCACCCCACACGGGGTGCGTGGATTGAAATTTGCGGGATAACCTGGATGAATACTTTGTTGCTGTCGCACCCCACACGGGGTGCGTGGATTGAAATAAAAAGGTGTACCAGAAGTCTGGTGCCGCTGCGGCCTGTCGCACCCCACACGGGGTGCGTGGATTGAAATTCTGATGTATTCCAGCCCGTCTTTTCCCCACTGGGTCGCACCCCACACGGGGTGCGTGGATTGAAATAACGTGCAGGAGGTTTCCAGTGCTGCATGGCTACCGGTCGCACCCCACACGGGGTGCGTGGATTGAAATTACCGGAGCAAGGCATGGCAGGATATGCGCAAGGTCGCACCCCACACGGGGTGCGTGGATTGAAATTCCCTCCAGCGTCATCAACGCCTTTGGCCTGCCCGTCGCACCCCACACGGGGTGCGTGGATTGAAATTCTTCTACCACCCCGGAGGCTGCGGCTCGTACCATGTCGCACCCCACACGGGGTGCGTGGATTGAAATAAGGACATCTACGGTGGGGTGTACGACACCCAGAGTCGCACCCCACACGGGGTGCGTGGATTGAAATTTCCAACCTGGCAGGAGTTTCTGGACAGAAAGATGGTCGCACCCCACACGGGGTGCGTGGATTGAAATCCCGTTGAGGGCACGGCCGGCAGCCTTGGCCAGCGTCGCACCCCACACGGGGTGCGTGGATTGAAATCAGCCGGAGAGGCTGGCCCAGGCGGCCCGACGGGTCGCACCCCACACGGGGTGCGTGGATTGAAATGACTTGAAGCTGGGCTAATTGATCCTCGATGAAAAGTCGCACCCCACACGGGGTGCGTGGATTGAAATTTGGTGTCCTGCCACGGGTTGGGCCGGTAGTCCAGCGTCGCACCCCACACGGGGTGCGTGGATTGAAATTTCACGGCATCATAGCCCAGTTTGGCCTGGTCCATCGTCGCACCCCACACGGGGTGCGTGGATTGAAATTTAGCGTCTGGACGTTTACTGGCAGATTACTAATGTCGCACCCCACACGGGGTGCGTGGATTGAAATGTCATCGTCCAGCGCCCACCGTGCCCGCTGGAGCAGGTCGCACCCCACACGGGGTGCGTGGATTGAAATGATACCGACGGCAACATGTGCCAACTCGTGGCACAGTCGCACCCCACACGGGGTGCGTGGATTGAAATAAGGGCTCGAAGATACGGCATGACGATGGTGGTGTCGCACCCCACACGGGGTGCGTGGATTGAAATATCTATGCCTCGTTTGTCAACTGCCTGGACGTGGGTCGCACCCCACACGGGGTGCGTGGATTGAAATAACCGCAGATTTGACGGACTGTGCATCCGATGCGGTCGCACCCCACACGGGGTGCGTGGATTGAAATTTTGGCCCGTAGTACGTTCGGACATCCAGGTACACGTCGCACCCCACACGGGGTGCGTGGATTGAAATTCTGCTGACTAATGGTGTTGTATGCGTTCCGGGCGGGTCGCACCCCACACGGGGTGCGTGGATTGAAATTACGAAACCGGGAGAGGGAGATTGGGAATGGAGAGGAGTCGCACCCCACACGGGGTGCGTGGATTGAAATACACCACACCGGCTGTCCATCCATCCCTCGCAGCGTCGCACCCCACACGGGGTGCGTGGATTGAAATAATCCCTCTTTCTGCATGTATTCCCGCAGGGAAATGTCGCACCCCACACGGGGTGCGTGGATTGAAATCGTGGTTACGCCGTTGATACCAGAGACGGCCTCGCGTCGCACCCCACACGGGGTGCGTGGATTGAAATTCTGCTGAAATTCGAAGCGTGGAGCGGCCCAAGGAGTCGCACCCCACACGGGGTGCGTGGATTGAAATAAAATCGAGGCCACCGACTCCCGTGGGAACACGACGTCGCACCCCACACGGGGTGCGTGGATTGAAATAAAAACATGATGTAAGCGGGGGTGCACACCCGTGTCGCACCCCACACGGGGTGCGTGGATTGAAATCGGTGTCATTGCCCGGATTTGGTCGGCGGTGTACGTCGCACCCCACACGGGGTGCGTGGATTGAAATTGACAAGGCTGACCGGTATCTTGCCGGTCTGCTCGTCGCACCCCACACGGGGTGCGTGGATTGAAATTTTTATGCGGCACAAAAAAGGGAGGAGCTAGAGGGTCGCACCCCACACGGGGTGCGTGGATTGAAATACTGGTGGAAATTCATGTCTTTGTTTCGCTCCCGTCGCACCCCACACGGGGTGCGTGGATTGAAATCTAAAGCTCATCCTATCCATCGCCAAAGCTATCGGGTCGCACCCCACACGGGGTGCGTGGATTGAAATATCCTCGCCTGACTTTCCAGGCGGCGGGAATATCCAGTCGCACCCCACACGGGGTGCGTGGATTGAAATATCCATGCAGTGGTTGTATGCATCAACAGGCACCCCGTCGCACCCCACACGGGGTGCGTGGATTGAAATCCGATTGGAGGGTAGAATGGCACTACAAACAAAACGTCGCACCCCACACGGGGTGCGTGGATTGAAATCGAGATGGGGCCGGACTTGATGGCATCGGGAAGCAGTCGCACCCCACACGGGGTGCGTGGATTGAAATTTCGAATATCGCCCCAGACACAAACAGAAACAACAGTCGCACCCCACACGGGGTGCGTGGATTGAAATGTGTCGGTTGCAACGGGCGGATAGCGGTAGGCAAGTCGCACCCCACACGGGGTGCGTGGATTGAAATATCTTAGCCGTTGCGCTGTACGATTGATTTTCGAGTCGCACCCCACACGGGGTGCGTGGATTGAAATCCGACAGGTACTCATCTGCCGTAACATACCGTACAGGTCGCACCCCACACGGGGTGCGTGGATTGAAATCTATCTACGACTTTGGCAAGACTGACTTTAACTTCGTCGCACCCCACACGGGGTGCGTGGATTGAAATTATGCCAACTCCCAGCGCATGAGCTGGTGGTGGGGTCGCACCCCACACGGGGTGCGTGGATTGAAATTTTTCCTCGCCGCGCTTGATGTAGAATCCAAACGGGTCGCACCCCACACGGGGTGCGTGGATTGAAATGATGGGTGCAAGGTTTTGTCCATCGAAAATCTTCGTCGCACCCCACACGGGGTGCGTGGATTGAAATTCTATGTTGACTGGCAAGGGCGAGAAGGGCATGGCGTCGCACCCCACACGGGGTGCGTGGATTGAAATTGGTCAACCCAGAGGGCAACGGGTACATTTTTGGGTCGCACCCCACACGGGGTGCGTGGATTGAAATACGGTGTAGGGTGTAAAGCCCTGGGAGCCAGTACCGTCGCACCCCACACGGGGTGCGTGGATTGAAATATTGGTGGTGTTGATGATGGCAGAGCCCACCGGGGTCGCACCCCACACGGGGTGCGTGGATTGAAATCTCAAATGCCGGTGCCAGACTATCCACAATCATGTCGCACCCCACACGGGGTGCGTGGATTGAAATGAGACGATGTAAGGAGGATGTACTGTGGCACGAAAGTCGCACCCCACACGGGGTGCGTGGATTGAAATTCCTCCTTCGTTTGAGCTTCCTGCCCTGTGACTAGTCGCACCCCACACGGGGTGCGTGGATTGAAATCTGCAACGGACAGCCGTGGGAACACGACCACCGCCGTCGCACCCCACACGGGGTGCGTGGATTGAAATCCCGCACCAGCCCCTACGGCTATGGTATCTACGCCGTCGCACCCCACACGGGGTGCGTGGATTGAAATCCCCTGGGACGTGGCCGTGATCTGATACATGGGGTCGCACCCCACACGGGGTGCGTGGATTGAAATTCATCATACATCCCCAGGGACTTTGGGGTGAGGCGTCGCACCCCACACGGGGTGCGTGGATTGAAATCATACCACCCCTGTATATCTGGAGGAGCAGCTGGCGGTCGCACCCCACACGGGGTGCGTGGATTGAAATCGTGGGAGGTCTTGGCCGACCTTGGCGAGCTCCGCGTCGCACCCCACACGGGGTGCGTGGATTGAAATCTGGATACAGGGGCCGGAAGCCCGGCCCCTGTGCGGGTCGCACCCCACACGGGGTGCGTGGATTGAAATCATCATACGTGGCTCCATGCTGCTGCCCTTGATCCTGTCGCACCCCACACGGGGTGCGTGGATTGAAATTCATGTATAGCCAGGGTCAATATTTGGCCCGAAGCGTCGCACCCCACACGGGGTGCGTGGATTGAAATTTTGCCTGGAGCAGTGCAAACTGGAGGGAGAGCAGGTCGCACCCCACACGGGGTGCGTGGATTGAAATCTGGTGGCGGCGGTGGTGTTTATTGCCGTGGGCCGTCGCACCCCACACGGGGTGCGTGGATTGAAATCCTTGCCAAAGTAGTTTTTGGTGTTGGCCACAAAGTCGCACCCCACACGGGGTGCGTGGATTGAAATTTTGTTGATCCGATTCAGAAAGGTTGATGGGACCGTCGCACCCCACACGGGGTGCGTGGATTGAAATCAGAAATATGGACTCCTCCAGGCCATACCGCTTGGGTCGCACCCCACACGGGGTGCGTGGATTGAAATCACAACTCCCCTAAATCGACTAGCGGCGCCCTCGAAGTCGCACCCCACACGGGGTGCGTGGATTGAAATATCGTAGGGTAGGCATCCGGCGTCAAAAAAATCCCGGTCGCACCCCACACGGGGTGCGTGGATTGAAATATCAGCTGTCACACTAAATATCTCTGCAAGGTGTGTCGCACCCCACACGGGGTGCGTGGATTGAAATTTCCCGCCTCCACCCAGCTGTGGCAGCTGGACCTGTCGCACCCCACACGGGGTGCGTGGATTGAAATCACAGACTTCGGGGATTATGCCGAGGTCTACGAGTCGTCGCACCCCACACGGGGTGCGTGGATTGAAATCCACCGAGGGTGAGCAGCGCAATGGCAGCTCTGTGTCGCACCCCACACGGGGTGCGTGGATTGAAATCGCAATCCACGGAGGTGGACGATGGCAAAGGCAAGTCGCACCCCACACGGGGTGCGTGGATTGAAATTTGTCCACGGTGGTGTAGATGTTGGCAACGATGGGAGTCGCACCCCACACGGGGTGCGTGGATTGAAATTATTTTACCCCTTGACATTACGCCTATAAAGGCGTCGCACCCCACACGGGGTGCGTGGATTGAAATCACGGATTCCTCGGCGGTCTGGCAGAAGATTTCATCCGTCGCACCCCACACGGGGTGCGTGGATTGAAATCTCGGCGTTGTCCATCGTGGAGACGCACTCCACGTCGCACCCCACACGGGGTGCGTGGATTGAAATTTGTCGTTGTACCGTGCGTTGATGATCTCAAAAAGCAGGTCGCACCCCACACGGGGTGCGTGGATTGAAATTTGAGGTCGCTGTCGTACTTGCCCTTTGCCACAGTCGCACCCCACACGGGGTGCGTGGATTGAAATTCTAACATCTCTCCACCTCGGTACACCAGGCCAGTCGCACCCCACACGGGGTGCGTGGATTGAAATATCGTTTTTATCATAGAACAGTCTTATCCTCCATCCGGTCGCACCCCACACGGGGTGCGTGGATTGAAATTCTGCTAAGACTCTATTCCAGCGTGTGAGAGACGGGTCGCACCCCACACGGGGTGCGTGGATTGAAATCCCCGCCGTAAAATTTACGGTAGCCACCGCCACCGTCGCACCCCACACGGGGTGCGTGGATTGAAATTCCATAAAGCCCTTGAATGCATTGGGGACCACCACCCGTCGCACCCCACACGGGGTGCGTGGATTGAAATGTCCTCTCCGGTGATGAACTGTCTGACCTCCCAGTCGCACCCCACACGGGGTGCGTGGATTGAAATCCTGTACGTCAAGAAGGATGTGTTCGATGGCCTGTCGCACCCCACACGGGGTGCGTGGATTGAAATTCAAGGCCATGTCAGCCTCCCACACTCCATACATGTCGCACCCCACACGGGGTGCGTGGATTGAAATTTGCCGATGGTCGCCATCTGGGACGGCAGGCCGGGTCGCACCCCACACGGGGTGCGTGGATTGAAATTTTCGCTGTGGCGTGATAATCGGGTTGTCGTCAATGTCGCACCCCACACGGGGTGCGTGGATTGAAATATGTATTCCCGCAGGGAAACGAGCTGTGCTCTTGTCGCACCCCACACGGGGTGCGTGGATTGAAATGTCGATAGCTCCAACGCGGACGGCCTCAGAAAGGGCCGTCGCACCCCACACGGGGTGCGTGGATTGAAATGCCATTGATGTCATACGACTTATACGCTTTCATGTCGCACCCCACACGGGGTGCGTGGATTGAAATTGTAGTGCGGGGTTATGAACCGCTCAACAAGGTAGTCGCACCCCACACGGGGTGCGTGGATTGAAATTCCTTTCGTTTTGCGGGGTTGCTCCCCCGTCCCTGGTCGCACCCCACACGGGGTGCGTGGATTGAAATCTGACGTAAACACGCTATACACTGACACGGGCGAGTCGCACCCCACACGGGGTGCGTGGATTGAAATACGTAGGTGCTGCCACACCTACCATGCAGTCACCGTCGCACCCCACACGGGGTGCGTGGATTGAAATTATAATGCGGCACAGAACAGGGAGGAGCTGGAGGGGTCGCACCCCACACGGGGTGCGTGGATTGAAATTATACTCCTCAGTCAAGGCCTCCACCACCCTTGCCGTCGCACCCCACACGGGGTGCGTGGATTGAAATACCTCCGTGGATTGCCCAGGCGAATCCGTTGCCCGCGTCGCACCCCACACGGGGTGCGTGGATTGAAATTCGGTCAATCCCATGATATAGTCCACAGAGCACTGGTCGCACCCCACACGGGGTGCGTGGATTGAAATCAACGAATCCTGCCCACGAAGTGCAATTTTATAGTCGCACCCCACACGGGGTGCGTGGATTGAAATTTTGCGTCCTGCCACGGGTTTGGTCGGTAGTCCAGGTCGCACCCCACACGGGGTGCGTGGATTGAAATTTGCTCTGACAATCCATCACACCATCCCCCGCCGGGTCGCACCCCACACGGGGTGCGTGGATTGAAATACTATGCCGTCCAGACGGCAAACGATGACACTCCGTCGCACCCCACACGGGGTGCGTGGATTGAAATACTATGCCGTCCAGACGGCAAACGATGACACTCCGTCGCACCCCACACGGGGTGCGTGGATTGAAATTGGGCAGCTGCCCGGTTGGCAGCCTTGACCGCCGTCGCACCCCACACGGGGTGCGTGGATTGAAATTTGGTGATGTTGCTGCTGGAATCCCCATCGAAGCAGTCGCACCCCACACGGGGTGCGTGGATTGAAATTTATTGCGTTTATCCTTTGCGTTTGCTGGTTTGCGTCGCACCCCACACGGGGTGCGTGGATTGAAATTATGCAACGGCGAACGACATTTCGTCCATCACGGTGTCGCACCCCACACGGGGTGCGTGGATTGAAATATCCCCGT
>NZ_NFKO01000023.1:0-32945 GCF_002160435.1 Pseudoflavonifractor sp. An176
CGGGAACGCCGCACACACCAGAGTAGGCCCGGAGGTGGAAACCGCCTGGCTATAGGGCCAGCTGCCCAGAGCAGCCTGGTGTGGTGGCACGACTAGGTGCCACAGCAAGAGTGACGGGCCGAACATAGCCTTGACGCAGTTCTAGCCTCGTACCTCAGGGAGGTCCTTAGGGGGGAACGCCCTCAGCGATTCTTTCCCCGATTTCTCATCGGGGAGAAATCGGGCATAAGCGGAGCGTCCCTGGCTGGGGCGCTGGTTTCCGCCAGAGAAATTGAGGTTCAATCTATTTCGTGGTTTGGAACAGAAAGCAAAATAAAAACCCTCGACCGATGTGGTCGAGGGTTTTTCTCGCTCTCACTATTGTTTAGATCAGAGTCAGAACCATGGTCAGAACCAGGAACACGATGGCGACCCACTTGGTCATCTTGGCCATGCGGGCGTCGGCGGTCTTGGCCTTGTTCTTGGACAGGAAGGTGTCAGCAGCACCGGAGATGGCACCGGACAGACCAGCGCTCTTGCCGGACTGGAGCATCACGATGGCGATGAGGGCCAGAGACACCACGAAGTAAACGATAGACAGAATCAGCTGAGGAGTGGTCATGGAATTCAATCCTTTCAGTCACAGTCTAAAAATGGGCGCAACAGCCCTTACAAGTATTTTCTATGATACCACACCCCTCAGGGGATTGCAAGAGGTTTTCATATTTCTTCCGGCCATGTTTCGCCGCAGGTGCCCCACCAGGGTCACGCCCCCGGTGACCAGCAGCACCAGATAACAGCTCATGGTCCGGGAGAGAATCATGGCAGGAGCCACCAGTCCCGTGCCAAATACCGCCAAGAAGGTGCGCAGAAACACCCCTTCCGCCGCTCCTGCGGAACCAGGCAGCGGGAGAAAGCCCACCGCCACAGTGCACAGCACCTGGAGGGCCGCCACCTGCAACAGGCTCATGCCGGACAGGCCGAAGGCCCGATACACCAGGTAGGGCACCAGATAAGAGCACCCCAGCTGGGCCCCGCTGAGGGCCACCACACCCACCAGCACCAGAGGATTGCGGGCAATGACCCGGGCCCCCTGGCGGTACTGAGCCAGCACCCCCTCCAGCTTCTCCTCCAACGCTGCACGGTCCAGCCGCTTCACCAGGCCGCAGGCCAGGGCAATCCCGAAGCGGCCCAGGCGGCGGGCAAGTCCGGGGAGGAAGAGCAGCAAAATCATGGCCACATTCAGCACCACAAAGATGGCAAGGCCCACCCCGACGAGCACCCCCACCTGGCCGCCCAGCTGCTCCAGCAGGTCTCGGCCAAAGTAGAGGGCCGCCAGAGCGTAGCACACCACCGCCGTGTGGTAGCCAATGCTCACCAGCAGCATGTCGATGGTGCCGGACACCACCGGCACCCCGTCCCGGTTCATGTAATACACCTGGGCGGGCTGTCCTCCGGTGGCGGAGGGGGTGACGTTGCTGAAAAAGAACCCGGTGCACGAGTAAAAATAGCACCGCCGGAAGGGCTGGGCACAGCCCAGGGCCCCCAGCACCAGCCGGGTAGCCCCGGCCTCACAGGCGATGAACAGGGCCATCACCGGAAGGGCTAACAACAGGAACCGGGCATCCGCCCGGGCCATGGCCGCCGCCAGCTCCCGGGGGGACTGCTGGCTCAAAATGGTGTAGGCGGTGGCACACAGCAGCAGGCCCATGACTCCAAACCACACCAACTGTTTTTTGCTCCCCAGCTTCATGCGTACACCTTCTCTCCGGCCAGCTGCTCCACCACGGCGCACACCGCCGCCCGGCACATGGTGTTGGAGGCCTTCTCCATGGCTCGGCGCATACTGGCCAGCCCTGACTCGTCGTACAAGGTGCTCTCAATGGCCCACAGGCAGGCCTCCTCCTCCTTGTCTGCCAGGCGAGCCATCCCCGCCTCCAGCAGGAACCGGGCGTTCTCCCGCTCCTGGTCCAGGAAGGGGGCCCACACCAGCATGGGCAGGCGGCTGGCAATGGCCTCAAAGACGGTGATGCCTCCGGGCTTGGACAGCATCAGGTGGGCCCGGGCCATGTACTGGTCCACCTGGGTGGTGAAGCCCACCACCTCAATGTTCTCATATTTTCCGTGGAGGCGCTGATACAGTTTCTCATTGCGCCCGGTGAGAATGGTCACGTGGACCCCGGGCAGGTCATTGAGCTGCTCATAGAAGCGGTCCCGCCGGGGCATCAGCCCCAGGCCGCCCCCCATGATGAGCAGTTCCCGCTGGCCCCGGTTCGGTTTTCCCCCAGTGAACTGCTGGCCCACGGGAATGCCGGAGACCAGAATCCGCTCTGCCTCCACGCCCTTGTCCACCAGCCCCTGGCGCACCTGGTGCGAGGCCACCAGGTAGCAGTCGGTGCCGGGGTGGATCCACTCGCTGTGGCTGGTCACGTCGGTGATGCAGGTCACCAGGGGCATCACGCCCCCCTCCCGCTTGTACCGGGCCACCACCGAGGAGCACACGGGATGGGTGGACACCACCACATCCGCCCCCGTCTCAAAGAGCAGCTCTTCCAGATACTCCACCCATGCCCCGGCCAGGGGCATGTCCCCCTCCACGTTGCGGGTCAGACGGTGGAACAGGTTATACAGACCGCCGCCGTACTTCACCAGCCACCCAAACATCCGGTAGAGGGTGGGGGCCAGCTCGGGCATGGCGTAGTCAAAAAAATCCACGGTGTGCACCTGGTGCCCCTCCCGCTCCAGCTGCTGCTGCAGCGCTTGGGAGGCAGACCAGTGCCCCATACCAAATTTTCCGGTTAAAATCAGGACGTTCATGCCTTTGTTCTCCTTCATCCTAGTTCTCTCCTAGTGTACCAAAGGCATCTTAGATTTTCCCTCAGACCCGGTTAAGGTTTCCTTAAGGAGTGGTAAAAACTTCAACAAGATCCTCCAAGTTCACCCACTCGATGCCCTCCGGCGGGGTATCCTGGCAGCACACGGAGGCCCACCAGCCCTCCCCCTGGTAGCTCTTGTGGGGACAGGGAGGGGGCACAGGCACCTTCCGGGGCGGGTACAGGGGGGTGTCTCCCAGCTTGCAAAAGCTCTCTTTCAGGGTCCACAGGCGGGTAAAACTCCCGTCGGTGCCGTCAAAGAGGGGCATTTCCTCCTCTGCAAAGCAAAAGGCGGGCAAGCCGGGCCGATGGGACTTCACCAGCTCAATGTCCACCCCCACAGGACACTCCGACAGGGCGCACAGGGCGTAGCCCCCCGAGTGGGACAGAGACAGCCAGCGCCCCTCCCCGGGGATGAGGGGCTTGCCCCGATCACTGTACTCCAGCTCCGGCAGCTCTCCCCAGCCGTACTTGCGGGCGGCTAAACGCAGCAGCGGGCGGCTGAGCTTACGCCCGTCCTCCCCTTTCACGCCATAAATTTTCGTGGACATATCCACACCTCTCTCCATAAAAACAGCCTGCGAACCACACCGATTCGCAGGCTGTGTCTTGGTTTCATACTATCCGGGGATTGGGCGCTTGTCAAGAGATGACTCTCACCCGGATGATGCCGTCAATGGCACGGATGTCGTCAATGACGCTCTCTTCTACGGCAGACCCCACATCCACCAGGGTGTAGGCGAAGTCCCCCCGGGACTTGTTGGTCATGTTCTCCACGTTCACCCCGTCGCCGGAGAGCTGGGCGGTGATGTTGGCCAGCATGGCAGGGATGTTGCGGTGGATGATGCACAGACGCTGCACCCCGGACCGCTCCATCTCCACGTTGGGGAAGTTCACGGAGTTTTTGATGTTGCCGTTTTCCAGGAAGTCCCGCAGCTGCTGGGCGGCCATGATGGCGCAGTTGTCCTCGCTCTCGGGAGTGGAGGCGCCCAGGTGGGGAATGGGCACCACGTTGGGGGCCAGGGTAATGGTATTGTTGGGGAAGTCGGTGACGTAGCGGGCCACCTTGCCGCGCTCCAAAGCGGCCATCATGGCCTCGTCATCCACCAGCTCGCCACGGGCCAGATTGACCATGCGCACCCCGTCCTTCATCTGGGCAATGGTGTCGGCGTTGATGGTGTGGCGGGTGTCGGGGGTATAGGGCACGTGGATGGTCACATAGTCGCTGACCCGGTACAGCTCGGCCACATCCTTGACCACATGCACGTGGCGGTCCAGGCGCAGGGCGGTGTCCACCGACAGGAAGGGGTCATAGCCGTACACTTCCATTCCCAGGGACAGGGCCGCATTGGCCACCAGAGCGCCGATGGCGCCCAGGCCGATGACACCCAGGGTCTTGCGGTACAGCTCGGGGCCCACAAAGGCGGACTTGCCCTTCTCCACGGCAGCGGCCACATCGGTGTCGGGGGTGGCGGCCTGGGCCTTCACCCATTCCACGCCCCCCACCAGGTCCCGGGAGGCCATGAGCAGGGCGGCAAGCACCAGCTCCTTCACGCCGTTGGCGTTGGCCCCGGGGGTGTTGAACACCACAATCCCCTTCTGGGCGCACTCGGCCACCGGGATGTTGTTGGTGCCTGCCCCCGCCCGGGCGATGCCCCACAGGGTGTCGGGGAAGGGGTAGTCGTGGAGCTTGGCGGAGCGGACCAGAATGCCCTCCTCCCCCTCCACGCTGTCCCCCACCTGGTAGTCGGCGGGGAACTGGTTGAGCCCAACTTGGGCGATTTTATTCATGGTTTTGATACGAAACATGATGGTTTCCCCCTGTCTCAGCCGTTGACCTGGTCAAAGGCCCGGATGAAGTCCGCCAGCTTCTCCACCCCTTCGGTGGGCATGGCGTTGTAGATGGAGGCCCGCATGCCTCCCACGTTGCGGTGGCCCTTGAGGTTGACAAAGCCCGCCGCGGTGGCTTCGGCCACAAACTTGGCGTCCAAATCGGCGTTTCCGGTCCGGAAGGTGACGTTCATGTCGGAACGGCTCCCCTTCTGGGCCGGGCAGGTGAACAGCTTGGAGTCGTCCAGTACGTCGTAGAGCAGCTGGGCCTTGGCGTGCTTGATCTTCTCCATGCCTTCCACGCCGCCCCGCTCTTCCAGCCACTCCAGCACCAGCCCCAGCATGTAGATGCACCAGCAGGGGGGCGTGTTGTACATGGAGTCCTTGTCGATCATGGTCTTATAGTTCATGATGAGGGGGGTGTAGGGCAGCTCGTGGCCCGCCAGGTCCTCCCGGACAATGGCAATGGTGAGGCCCGCCGGGGCCAGATTCTTCTGCGCGCCGCCGTAGATGATGCCGTACTTGGACACGTCCACCACCCGGCTCATGAAGTCCGAGGACATGTCGCACACCAGAGGCACGTCCCCGGTGTCGGGCACATACTGCCACTCGGTACCGTAGATGGTATTGTTGGCGCAGTAGTGGAAGTAGCTGGCCTCCGGGTCCAGCTTCAGCTGGTCCTGGGTGGGGATATAGGTGTGGTTTTGGTCCTCGCTGGAGGCGGCCAGATTGATTTGGCCGTACTTTTTGGCCTCCTTGTAGGCGATGTTAGAGAAGTTGCCGGTGACGGCATAGTCCGCCTTTCCCGTCTTGCCAATGAGGTTCAGGGGCACCATGGAGAACTGGCCCGAAGCACCCCCCTGCAAAAACAGCACCTTATAGTTGTCAGGCACATGGAACAGGCGAATGAACCGCTCCTTGGTGTCCTGAAAGATCTTGTCAAAAACCTTAGATCGGTGGCTCATCTCCATCACTGACATGCCGGAGCCCTGATAATTGGTGATCTCTGACCCGGCTCGGGTGAGGACTTCCAGCGGAAGCATGGAAGGGCCTGCGGAAAAGTTGTATACACGTTGATTGCCCATGAGCAGTTTCTCCTCTCTGAGATTTTTCACATTATTATGCTATCACTTTAATGTGTTATATGACATTATAGTTCCAGGAAAGACATCTGTCAACGTCAAAAACACATCTGTGGTCTTTTTGGCAAACTCCCCTCGAATTGACGATTTTCCCCTGTCTGTTTTGTACAAAGCACCCATGGTTTTCGGGCAGCATCCCAGTGTATGCCGGAAGCCCGGAGAGGTTGCATAAAAAAGCCGCCCCCAGGTTTCACTGGGAGCAGCTTTCTCGTGCTCTGCCAAAGCCTCGCAGAGTTTTCCCGCCCGCAGGCGGGAAAATAAATTGAAATCCCGTATTTTCTGATGACATGTGCATCAGAAAATACACTTCTCAGCCCGCAAGCGTGCGAGCTTGCGAGTGCGACGCAGCGGGCTGCAACTCTTCGTAGAAAACGCTTGCGTTTTCGAGAGTTTTTTAGCCCGGAGGCCAGGTCATATCCCGGCCACCCAGGACGTGGAAGTGCAGGTGATGCACGCTCTGGCCCGCCTGCTCGCCGCAGTTGGACACCACACGGTAGCTGTCCAGGCCCAGGTCCTTTGCCACCTTGGCGATGACGGCCAGCATGTGGCCTGCCAGGGCGGCGTTGTCCTCGCTAACCTCTGCCACAGAGGCGATGTGCTGGCGGGGAATCACCAGGAAGTGGGTGGGTGCCTGGGGGTCGATGTCGTAGAAGGCCACGCACACCTCGTCCTCATACACCCGCTTGGAGGGAATCTCCCCCGCTGCGATCTTACAAAAGAGGCAATCAGACATGGTATCAACTCCTTTTCGATTGCATTTTACGGGATTGCTTACAGCCCCAATTTCATAGAGACAACGTTATCCACCATAGCCAGAGCATTATCCACCATGAGAGGATCTTTGCCGCCGCCCATGGCGGAGTCGGGCTTGCCGCCGCCGGAGCCGCCGGCGATGGCGGACACCTGCTTGATGATGTCGCCGGCCTTGATGCCCAGGCCCACAGCCTCCTTGCCGCAGGCGGCCACAAAGGTGATCTTGCCGCCGTTGACGGCTGCCAGAACTGCCACCACATTGGCGGCCTTGTCCTTGATGGCGTCGCCCATCTGGCGCAGGCGGTTGCCGTCGGCGTCGGGCACAGTGGCAGTGATGACCTTCAGGGGGCCCACATCGTGAGCGCCGAAGAGGATGCGGTCGGCCTCGCCAGCGGCTTCCTTGCTCTTGTACTGCTCAATGGCCTGACGGGCAGCCTTCAGGTCGGCCACCTGCTGCTCCAGCTTGGCAACCAGGTCGGCGGGGTTGGTCTTGAGAATCTGGGCAGCCTGGAAAATGAGCTCCTGATTGCGGTTCATGGTCTCCAGGGTCAGCTTGCCCACAGTGGCCTCAATGCGGCGCACGCCGCTGGCCACGGAGCCCTCGGACTTGATGCGGAAGGTGCCCACCTTGGCGGTGTTGTCCAGGTGGGTGCCGCCGCAGAACTCCATGGAGAAGTCGCCCATCTCCACCACGCGCACCACGTCGCCGTACTTCTCGCCGAACATGGCCACAGCGCCCTTGCGCTTGGCCTCGTCGATGGGCAGCACCTCGGTGATGACGGGGTAGCCGTTCAAGATGGCGTCGTTGACCAGCTTGTCCACCTGGGCCAGCTCCTCGGCGGAGATGCCCTCGAAGTGGGTGAAGTCGAAGCGGATGCGGTCGGGCTCCACCAGAGAGCCAGCCTGATGCACGTGGTCGCCCAGCACCTTTTTCAGGGCGGCATCCAGCAGGTGGGTGGCGGAGTGGGCACGGCGGATGGCCTGGCGGCGCTCCACGTCAATGGCGGCGGTCACGGTGTCGCCCACTTTCAGCACGCCACCGGTGAGCTTGCCGTAGTGCATATACTTGCCGCCCTTGTTCTTCTGCACGTCGTGGACGGTGAACACGGCCTCGCCCAGGGTGATGGTGCCGTGGTCGCCCACCTGGCCGCCCATCTCAGCATAGAAGGGGGTGCGGTCCAGCACCACGATGCCCTCCACGCCGCTCATCATCTCCTCGGCCTGGACGTTCTCCACCACCATGGCCAGCACCTTGGCGTCGTCGATGGTGTTGTGGTCGTAGCCCACAAACTCAGTCTCGGGCAGCTCCTTGCCGAACTCGATACCAGCCCAGCCCAGGTCGCCCAGGGCCTCACGGGCCTTACGGGCGCGGACCTTCTGCTCCTCCATGAAGGCGCGGAAGCCGGCCTCGTCCACGGTCAGGCCCTCGTCCTGAGCCATCTCGCTGGTCAGGTCGATGGGGAATCCATAGGTGTCGTAGAGCTTGAAGGTGTCCTCGCCGGAGAACACGGTCTCGCCCTTGGCCTTGTGCTGGGCCAGCATGTCGGAGAAAATCTTCAGGCCGCTGTCGATGGTCTTGGCGAAGTTCTCCTCCTCCACCCGGATGACCTTGGTGATATAGCTCTGCTTCTCCACCAGGTCGGGGTAAGCGGTGGCGTTGACCTCGATGACGGTGTCACACACCCGGTACAGGAAGGGGTCGTTGACGCCCAGCAGCTTGCCGTGGCGGGCAGCCCGGCGCAGCAGACGGCGCAGCACGTAGCCGCGGCCCTCGTTGGAGGGAAGCACGCCGTCGCAGATCATCATGGTGGCGGAGCGGATGTGGTCGGTGATGATACGCAGGGACACGTCACGGCTCTCGCTCTGGCCATAGTGGGCCCCGGTGATCTCGGAGACCTTGTTGGTGATGTTCATCACGGTGTCGGTGTCAAACAGGGAGTTGACGTTCTGGCACACGCAGGCCAGACGCTCCAGGCCCATGCCGGTGTCGATGTTCTTCTGGATGAGCTCGGTGTAGTGGCCCTCGCCATCGTTGTTGAACTGGGAGAAGACGTTGTTCCACACTTCCATATAGCGGTCGCAGTCACAGCCCACGGTGCACCCGGGCTTGCCGCAGCCGTACTCCTCGCCACGGTCGTAGTACACCTCGGAGCAGGGGCCGCAGGGGCCGGAGCCGTGCTCCCAGAAGTTGTCGGCCTTGCCGAAGCGGAAGATGCGCTCGGCGGGGATGCCGATCTCCTTGTTCCAGATCTCGAAGGCCTCATCGTCATCCTGGTAGATGGAGGGGTACAGGCGGTTGGGGTCCAGGCCCACCCACTCGGGGCTGGTCAGAAACTCCCAGCACCAGGTAATGGCCTCCCGCTTGAAGTAGTCGCCGAAGGAGAAGTTGCCCAGCATCTCAAAGTAGGTGCCGTGGCGGGCGGTCTTGCCGATGTTCTCAATGTCACCGGTGCGGATGCACTTCTGGCAGGTGGTGACACGGCGGCGGGGGGGCTCCTGCTCGCCGGTGAACCAGGGCTTCATGGGCGCCATGCCGCTGTTGATGAGCAGCAGAGAGGCGTCGTTCTGGGGAATCAGGGAAAAGCTGGGCAGACGCAGGTGTCCTTTGCTCTCAAAGAAGGACAGGAACATCTCACGCAGCTCGTTGACCCCGAAGGGCTTGGGGTTGCTCATGGGTCTATACCTCCATTATAAAAATTAACAAAATAAAAGCCCTTGCCAAACCACAGGGGCAAAGCCTACGCTTCACGGTACCACCCTGTTTATCCTCGGCAAGGACATCTCCAGTCATCCGATAACGGGGATGGGCCGCCCTGCTCCTCGCAGGAGACGAAACGGAGTGGCGCAGAGAAACCGCACTTGCCGGGGGCTCTCACTCTCCCCCCTCGCTTTGGGCCGCTGGTGGCTCTTTGGCTCCGCCATTGTCTTTAGCTGTTACATTTTATCACATTCTTGCCAGATGTCAAGGCAAGGGGCGGGAAAACCCTTGGCTTTCTGGGTATACCGCTGTACAAAGTCTGTCTTGGCCTTGGTGTACCCGTCCCGGTCATGCTCAAACTGCTTCCACAGCCCCAGCTTCAAGGTCTCATATTCCTTGGCCACCTCCGGGTGGTCTGTGAGATAATCCCGAAAATATAACTCGTCGTGGTCCCCTTGGCAGCGGACATGGATGTGAAAAACCTTTGGAGCAAAGCCCTCCTCGGTATAGCCTTTATTGAGGGAAACCCTCCGGGGACTCTGGCTCATACACAAGTAGCCGTTTCCCACCAGGGTCTCTCTCACCCGCTCCAAGTCTCCCTCTTTCTCCACCTCCACCAGAATGTCGATGATGGGCTTGGCCCAGATGCCGGGGATGGCCGTGGAGCCGATGTGATGGAGTTGGACACTGAGGGGAAGCATGGTTTGTAAGGTGGCTGCCTCTTCCTGGTACCAGTCCTTCCACACTTCCTGGTGGGGGGTGAGGAAAATGGGGAACAGCTGCCACAGCTCTTCCAGGGTCATGTCGGATAGTGATTTTCCCATGGTGCACCTCGTCTCCTTGTATTTTCCCTTATTATACCCAACCTGAGAAGGCAGGACAAGGACAGAAAAGCTTCTTTTAAACCACAAAAACCTCCTATGCTGCATGTCTATGACATACCACACAGGAGGTTTTTGTATTGTTCAGACTCGTTACAGACAACAAAAACTACGATTATTGATAGTCGTTGGATGAGATTCGTTCAAACACAAGGACATGCGTTCCATCCGTTATACTAAGCTGATTTCCTACCATGACACCTTCTATCGACAAACCTGAACCATCTGAAAAAATCATTTTTTCATTTTCCCACCGCCATGTGATTTCTTCATCTAAGTAACTCTCATCGCCCAGACTACGGTCCACCATCAAATGGTCCTCTCTTAACTCCAAAATGGAATTTTCCATCGAAGGCTGTCCATCTCTTTCACACAATCTGTACCTTCCAATGCCATCAACTGTCCCAGCTCTGTTGTAAACGTATACCCCTCCCTGTTCTCCATAGATGGTGAGTGTATCCTTCTCTTGTTCAAACTGGTAGTACGCCCTATCGTCAAAAGAGATGGAAGTTCCATCATGAACAATCGTATAACTGCCATTGCATGCCCCATTAAGGATCTCATAGACATCAAACATATTTGCAGAATAAGTTCCATCTTCATAGAGTGAAAAAGAGTGCAGTAAGACATAATCAGAAACATAATCATTGTCTAACAGTGCTTGAAAATCTAATTCTTCATTTATCGTCTGGCTGAAATCCAGTACCCAGCTTCCTGTCAATGTACGATTGCTTTTTGTGGAATTACATCCACACATCAACAAAAAGACTGCGCAAGCCAGCAGAAGCAGGTTCACTTGTTTCATATATTTCATAAATGCCCTTCCTATCTTTCTATAAAATCGGTTTCCACAGATTTTTACGCAGCCGGAACCAATTCACACCCGGAAATAACAACATCCCACGGGCCAAAGTCACTAAAAAGCTCTCCATCTTCAGCATCCAGCTCTATTTTCAAGTCTTTTATGCCCGAAACATCTACAGAAAACTTTATAGGCCCATTGAAATTAGTTGTGTTGTATTCACACAGCAACACACCATCCCCCCAGCACTTCAACCCAACACGCATCTCTTGTGATTTCGGAGCTGATGAGAAAAGCACGCCCTTTAGCGTTGCATATTTTCCTGATATCCGATAGGTTTCACTTCCTTCAGTAGTCAGATTATCAAAGAATTCTGTCCCAAAACAATCGGTTTCCACCTCTTCATATTGAAATTCTCCACCGTCTGTACGATACGATTCCAAGTCAGACAGTTTTACCGGAGCCAGATTGCGGTAATACTCCGCAAGAGTTTGCAGCTCTGCATCATCTTCCATCGTCATCAACGCATTGTTGACGATGGAGAGAGCCGCCTGAAATCCCTCATTGGTGTAGGCATTCTTGGCCGCCTGGACAGTGGTATCTCGGAAGGCATCCTTACAGCGGTTATACGCCAATACCACCTCAGAATCAGTTTCGTAGTCGCCGATTCGATCGCTGATCAACTCAATGGCCGTGTCATACTCCTTAGATGCTTCATATGTTTCTACCGCTTTGAGAATTTCGGTTTTTCCCAGCTGATGCACCCGTTCCTCCAGCTTGGCATCGGAACCGATCAATTGCAAAGCGGTTTCTACTTCCCGAACTGCCCCACTGTAATCTTCTGTACTTTCCAGCTCATCCGCCTTTTTCAGCACAGATGCTTTATATTCTTCGATCGCCTGCTCATATTGCTCTCGAATTTCTGCATCGATATCCAGGTTTGGCACCTTACGTTTCACATAGCTAATGACTTCGGTGTATTTTTGGTCTCCCTCGTAACTGCTACGAATCTCGTCCAACCGTGCCTTGATGATATCAACACGCAGCTTCTCCGCCTTTTGATAGCAGGTCCAAGTGGTGTCAATGGCCTCAGTTTTCTCCAGCGCCAAATCATATTCGCCCGATTCATAGTAATCCACAGCCGTTGCGTATTCTCCAGCGGCCTTTCTATCCACATCTCTCTGGGGGTCCGTCCAATAGACATATCCAAATCGGGCCAGCACCGCAATTCCAATCACAGCTACCAGTGCCACCCCGCCCAATATGCACATTTTACGGGTGATTTTTATTCCCTTTTTCTCCTTCGGTTCCTCACTTTGCTGATTCAACGCATCGCTTTCCTCATCCACCGGCAATGGTTGCTCCACCGTCCAGTCGTTCTCTTTCTCCTGCTCTGGAGCCACTTGATCAACGTGGAGCTCTGTACCAGTTCCCTCCACACGCTCCACATCATTCTCGTGGGATGGTGCATCGTTTTTACATTGGATAGGAACACTATATTCCTGATGTTGCACATTGGCCCCACCCTTACCGTGTCTTTTATAGAGGGACCAGCCGCAGACCAGTGCGCCAATCACAGCAACTACTGCTCCGATTATGATATAGATGGTCCCCGGATTTGTCGTGCCTGTACTGAGCAAGCTGGAAAGCTGCGCCTCGATGCTATTGTTTTGGAGGTATCCATATCCAGCACAAGCCACTCCCAATACCAACAAAATAGCTCCTAAAATCATGTAAATCCGCCCTTTTCTCTATACTCTCTCTGAATGATAGCCTTTCAAAAGTTGTTGACAAACATATGCCGTTCCCTACACCGTCCTCCTTGCACCTCCGTCTCATCCTGAGATATTTCATCCATTGACGTGCATAACAAATTGCTGGAATTACCTTTCCATTTCTACCCAGAGTATAACATGGCTCAACATCATATTCAACAATTAGTTTTTTATTTTTCAACCAAAAGTTTATCTCCTTTGAATAAAATGAGCTAAACCGAGGTGATAAAATGGAAATATTAGGCGAAAAAATAAAAGAATATCGAACTTCCATTAAAATGACGCAACAAGATTTTGCATATCGGCTGGGAGTCACCGGGGCTTCCGTCTCTGCGTATGAAAATGGCACAAGAACCCCCTCGTTCGATGTTCTTGTCCGTATTGCGAATATCCTTGGTGTAACCACGGATGATTTATTGGGTCGGAAAAAGTCTCATAAAATCACCATAGATGTGACGGACTTGACAAATGAACAACGGAAAGTGATTCAAGACCTGATTCGGATATTTTCCCAAGAGAATAAATAATGTTCCTTTCTTTTTGACGAGACTGGAGTTGGAGATATAACATAAGAACAGGCAGGAAACGGAGACTGCGTTTGCAGTCTCCGTTTCCATATTCATGGTGTCCCTGTTGCTACCCGCATCAAAAAGGGGCATAATAGAGAAAAAGGAGGTTGCTGCCATGAACCGCACGTTATTTGTCAACGGCCCCATTCTCACCATGGAGTCCCCCGTGCCCACCGATGCCCTGTTAGTGGAAGATGGGCGTATTGTCGCCCTGGGCACCGATGCCCTCAACGCCACCGGAGCCACCAAGGTGGACTTGCAGGGGGACGCCCTGCTGCCCGCTTTTGTGGACCCCCACAGTCACCTGTCCGCCGCCGCCAACAGCCTGTTGCAGGTGCCCCTGGGGGAGGTGTCCGACTTCGCCCAATTGGAGGCGGCGGTGGCCTCCTTCATTCGGGACAACCACATTCCCGCCGGACAGTGGGTGTTCGGCCAGGGCTACGACCACAACCACCTCACCGAGCACGCCCACCCCACCCGTGAACTGTTGGACAAGGCCGCCCCCCATAACCCGGTGGTCATCCAGCACGCCTCGGGACATATGGGGGTGTTCAACTCCGCCGCCCTCCACCAGCTGTTCCTCACGGGGAGCACCCCCGACCCGGAGGGGGGCACCTTTGGCCGAAAAGGCGGGGAACTCACCGGATATGCCGAGGAAAACGCCTTTGTGAACAACCTCCGTAAGGCCCCCATGCCCGGGTTTGACCAGTTGAAAGAGGCCTTTGCCCGAGCCCAGCACACCTACGCCGCCCACGGCATCACCACCGCCCAAGAGGGCATGATGGCCGCGGAACTCTTCCCCCTCTATCAGGGGCTGTTGGCCCAAAATGCCCTGACCTTGGACGTGGTGGGCTATCCCGGCGTGGCCGACCTCCACGCCGCCCGGGTGGCTTTCCCCGACTGTGTGAATGGCTACCACAATGGTCTGCGGCTGGGCGGCGTGAAAATCTTCTTGGACGGCTCCCCCCAGGGGCGCACCGCCTGGCTGCGCACCCCCTACCAGGGGGAGAGCGAGTACCGGGGCTACCCCACCATGACGGATGAGCAAGTGGAGCAGGCCCTCACCCTGGCGGCTCAGGAAGGAGTTCAGATTCTGGCCCACTGCAACGGCGACGCCGCCGCCCAGCAGTATCTGGACATGGGGGCCAAAGTCATGCAGAGCCACCCCAACCTCCGGGACGTGCGCCCGGTGATCATCCACGCCCAGCTCATGGGGGTGGACCAGCTGCCCCAGGCCAAGGCCTTGGGGTTCACCCCCTCCTTCTTTGTGGCCCATGTGTACCACTGGGGAGACATCCACCTGCAAAACCTGGGGGCCAAGCGGGCCGCCGCCATCTCCCCCGCCAAGGCCGCCCTGGATTTGGGGATGCCCTTCACCTTCCACCAGGACACCCCCGTCATCCCCTGCGACATGTTGGAGACTGTCTGGTGTGCCGTCAACCGGGTGACCAAAAACGGAGTGCAGCTGGGCCCCGAGCAGCGCATCCCCGTGTATGAGGCGTTGAAGGCGGTGACCGTCCACGCCGCCTGGCAGTACGGTGAGGAGAAGGAAAAGGGCACTCTGGCGGTGGGCAAGCAGGCCAATCTGGTGCGGCTGTCCGCCAACCCCCTGGAGGTACGGCCGGAAAACCTGCGGGAGGTCTCTGTGGTGTCCACCTGGAAGCAGGGCGAGGTGCTGTACCAGGGTTAAAAAATTTCCCCTCTGGTGAATGGATTTCCCTTCGTGAATCGTATGAGTAGTGAAACCGGAAAAATGAAACGAATATGGAGGGATTGCTATGTTAAAACTTGTTGCAGGTCTGGTGGCAGGCGCCACCCTTCTCACGGTGGGCACCGTGTCCGCCTTCGCCTCTTCTCAGGACAACTGCTTCGGCGACTGCCAGAAAACCCGGGTGTGTGACACCGCCAATTGTTCCGCCCAGTGCTATGTGGACGAGGACGGCGATGGGGTGTGCGACAACCGGGGCACCGTCTGCGATGGACGGTATTATGTGGATGTGGACCAGAACGGCGTATGTGACAACCAGGGCCAGAACTATGTGGACGCCGACAACGACGGCATCTGCGACAACCAGGGCACCCACTGCAACGGCGGTGGACAAGGGCACCACGGCAACGGCTACCGGGGCGGACACCACGGATAATTCGACACAAAGCAGGGTGGTTTCATGAGGAGTGAAGAGGAGGTCACCAGGGCCATTGAGACGTACTCTGACACCGTCCAACGGCTCTGTCTCATCCATCTGAAAAATCAGGCGGACACAGAGGACATTTTTCAAACGGTGTTTTTGAAATATGCCCTCTGTTCCACCGTGTTTGAAAGCCCCGAGCACGAGAAGGCGTGGCTCATCCGGGTGACCCTCAACGCCTGCAAAGACCTTCTCAAAAGCTTCTTCCGCTCTCGCACTGTCCCTCTGGATTCTCTTCTGGAGCAGGCCGCCCCGGAGGTGGAGGACCACAGCGAGGTGCTCCAGGCGGTGCTCACGCTGCCGGAGAAGTACCGACAGGTGATTTACTTACACTACTACGAGGGGTACACCGCCCCGGAGATCGGGAACCTGCTGAACAAAAATGTCAATTCCGTGTACACTCTGCTGAATCGAGCCAAAAAACAGCTGAAAGAGGCGTTGGGAGGTGAGGCGCTTGGATAACCGCATGAGAGAGGCCTTTGACCAGGTCCACGCCTCTCAGGAGCTGAAAGCCCGCACCCGAACCCAAGTGCTCCAGGCCATGGAGGCCCAGCGCAAGCCCGCCCGAGCGGTGTGGAAGCCAGTGTGCGCCCTGGCGGCGTGTCTGCTGGTGGTGGTGCTGGGCCTGGGTGGGTATCACCTCTATTTCACCCCCACTTCGGTGATTAGCATTGACATAAACCCCTCTCTGGAGGTGGACGTGAACCGTCTGGGGCGGGTCATTGCCCTCCACGGCTACAACGAGGACGGGGAAGAATTTGCCGCCTCCCTGGACGTGCTGCACCAGAACTACCAGCAGGCGGTGGACGAGATTTTAAACAGCGACACCATTGTGGACTGCCTCAATGAGGGCGGGTTTTTGTCCGTGTCGGTGGTGGAGCTGAGCGGGAACCAGGGAGAGGAGATTACAACCTATGTCTCCAACTGCACCTCCGGTCACCACAACGTCTCCTGTTCCACCATCTCCTCAGAGGAAGCCCACGAGGCCCATCACGTGGGCCTGTCCTATGGAAAATATGAGATTTACGCCCAGATTGCAGCCTACGACCTGGACTTCACCCCGGAAGAGGCCAACAAGATGACCATGCGGGAACTGCGGGAGCTACTGGCCAGCCTCCAGGCGGAACATCCCGACATTACCCCGCCCCCGGTGGACGAGACGGGCAGCGGCTGCGGGAATGGAAATGGGCATAAACATGGAAATGGAAACCACGAATAACAAAGAATGAGCCCGGAAGGGAGCGGTTTTGCTCCCTTCCGGGCTCTTTCGTATGCTGTTTATCGGATAACCAGTTCGTCCCCCTGGCGGTCCACAGTGATGGTGCTGTCGGGGGTCACCTCTCCGGCGATGATCTTGCGGCCCACCAGATTCTCCACGGTGTGCTGCAAGTAGCGGCGCAGAGGCCGAGCGCCATACATGGGGTCGTAGGCGGACTCCAGCACCAGGTCCTTGGCGGCGTCGGTGAGGACCACATGCAGCCGCTTGTCCTCCAGACGGCGGTTGAGGGAGTCCAGCTGCAAGTCGATGATGTGGAAGATGTTGTCCTTCGTCAAGGGCTTGTAGAACACGATCTCGTCCAGACGATTGAGGAACTCAGGCCGGAAGGAGCGGCGCAGCAGCTCCTGCACCTGATTCCGGGCCTCCTCGCTGATCTCGCCGTCGGGCTGGATGCCGTCCAGCAGGAACTGGCTGCCCAGGTTGGAAGTGAGGATGATGACGGTGTTCTTGAAGTCCACGGTGCGGCCCTGGCTGTCGGTGATACGGCCATCGTCCAGCACCTGGAGCAGCACGTTGAACACATCGGGATGGGCCTTCTCCACCTCGTCAAACAGGATGACGGAGTAGGGGTGACGGCGCACCGCCTCAGTGAGCTGGCCGCCCTCCTCGTAGCCCACGTATCCGGGAGGGGCTCCGATGAGGCGGGACACGGAGAACTTCTCCATGTACTCGCTCATGTCAATGCGCACCAGGTTCTTCTCGCTGTCAAAGAGGGCCTCGCTGAGGGTCTTGGCCAGCTCGGTTTTACCCACGCCCGTGGGGCCCAGGAACAGGAAGGAGCCGATGGGCTTGTTGGGGTCGGCGATGCCGGCCCGGGAGCGGAGGATGGCCTCAGAAACCAGGCGCACGGCCTCGTCCTGACCCACCACACGCTGGTGGAGAATGTCCTCCAGGTGCAGCAGCTTCTCCCGCTCGCCCTCCATGAGCTTGGCCACGGGGATGCCGGTCCAGCGCTCCACAATGCGGGCAATCTCCTCTTCGGTGACCTTATCCCGGAGCAGATGATTCTCCTTTTGATTGGCAGCAATGGCCTCCTCCTCCTGCAACTGCTTTTGCAGGGCAGGGATGGTGCCATATTGCAGCTGGGCGGCCTTCTCCAGGTCGTACTCCCGCTGGGCCTTCTCCAGCTGGGCATTGGCCTGCTCCAGGTCCTCCCGCAGTTTCTGCACCTTGCCAATGGCGTTCTTCTCGTTCTCCCACTTGGCCTTGCCGGCGTTGAACTCGTCCCGCATCTCGGCCAACTCCTTCTGGATATCGGCCAGACGGGCCTTGGATAACTCGTCCTCCTCCTTCTTCAGGGCGGCCTCCTCGATCTCGTGCTGGATGATCTTCCGGGAGATCACGTCCAGCTCGGTGGGCATGGAGTCCATCTCGGTGCGGATAAGGGCGCAGGCCTCGTCGATGAGGTCGATGGCCTTATCGGGGAGGAATCGGTCGGTGATATACCGGTCGGACAGGGTGGCGGCGGCCACGATGGCGCCGTCGGTGATCTTCACGCCGTGGAACACCTCATAGCGCTCCTTCAGGCCACGGAGAATGGCCACGGCGTCCTCCACCGTGGGCTCGTTGACCATGACAGGCTGGAAGCGGCGCTCCAGGGCGGCGTCCTTCTCAATATACTGGCGGTACTCGTTGAGGGTGGTGGCGCCGATGCAGTGCAGCTCGCCCCGGGCCAGCAGAGGCTTCAACAGGTTGCCAGCGTCCATAGCGCCCTCGGTTTTCCCGGCGCCCACAATGGTGTGCAGCTCGTCGATGAACAGGATGATGCGTCCCTCGGACTTCTTCACCTCGTTCAAAACGGCCTTTAACCGCTCCTCAAACTCGCCCCGGTACTTGGCGCCTGCAATCAGAGCGCCCATATCCAGGGCAAAAATAGTCTTGTCTTTCAGGCCCGCGGGCACATCGCCCTTGACAATCCGCTGGGCCAGGCCCTCGGCAATGGCGGTCTTACCCACGCCAGGCTCGCCGATGAGCACGGGGTTGTTCTTGCTCTTGCGGGACAAAATGCGGATGACGTTGCGGATCTCGTCGTCACGGCCGATGACGGGGTCCAGCTTGTTCTGCCGGGCCCGCTCCACCAGGTCAGTGCCGTACTTTTTCAGAGCCTCGTAGGTCTCCTCGGGGTTGTCGCTGGTGACCCGCTGGTTGCCCCGCAGGGCGGCCAGGGCCTGCATCACCTTTTCCCGCTCCAGGCGGTAGGTGGTGAGGGTGGGCTTGATGGTGCTGTCGGCCTTGTCCATCAGGGCCAGCAGCAGGTGCTCCACCGACACGTACTCGTCCTTCATACTGGTGGCCACTTCCAGAGCGGCGTTCATGGCCTGATCCACACCGGAAGAGATATACACCTGGTCGGCTCTCCGGCCAGAGCCGGATACCTTGGGCAGCTTCTCCACCTCGTGGCGCAGGGCGGCGTCCAGAGACTCCACCGTCACCCCCATGTGGGTCAGCAGCTGAGGCACAAAGCCTCCCTCCTGCTCCACCAGGGCGCAGAGCAGATGCACCTGCTCAATCTGTTGATTTCCATATTCCGTGGCCAGGGTCTGGGCGGCCTGCACCGCCTCCAGGGACTTCTGGGTAAACTGATTCATATTCATAAGGCTACACTCCTTTGCATGGGGTGCTTGGGAGCCCCTCGACTCCCGCCCCAATCTGTTGTTTGACCTTAGTATACCTCTTCGCTAGGAAAAATCATGAACGAAGTGTAAACAATTAGCACTCTCTTTTTGAGAGTGCTAATTTTCTTTCTATTCCAGATAGGCCACCCCATACAGGCCAAACTCCTCCACGGTATATCCCGCGTCTCGGAAGGCATCATAGCTGCTGACATGGACGATATAGGCGGTATTTGGGTCCAAATTGTTCCCATCCACCCCGAAGGTGTAGCGGCCAAAGGAGGAGACACTGAGATAGGGGGAGGGGTAGTTTGCATACTCCACGGTCTGGGCAAACTCCGGCTGTGGGGTCTGGTCATAGAAGAGAATGTGAGAGTAGACCACGGTGGAGTCCACCGCCACCGACTCAAACCCCTGTTCCTTCACATACGCCACCGCATCCCCCACCCCATAGCGGAACTGGACGTCGATGTCGTCGTTATAGGTGGTGAAATAGGTGTTCACAAACAGCCCGAAGGCCACGGCATACACCGCCACCACCCCCCAGGGCAGCACCGGGTGGGCCTTGCCAAAACCAAACACCCAGTCCACCCCAAAGGCCAGCAGGACCAGCAGGTAGAGGTGGATGGAATTGGCCTTGTTGATGTTCCGATAGTCCAGAGACAGGCTCACCAAGGCGGCGCAGGCAAGCCCCAACAGCACCAGGCCCTCTCCGGTAAATCGGCGCTCCTTGGCGCCCCGTACCGCCCGGACAGCCATGCGCACGCCGCCCAGAATCATGAAGGGCCAGCTGAACCGATAGAACATGCCATATTCAGGCAGGCTATTCCAAATAAGTCCGTCCCCCTCCCCGAACACCATCTCTCCCAAGGTTTGGTAGGCCTCCAGGGAGAAGAGATTTCGCCAGTCCACCTCGGAGGCCCGCATGGATACCAGTCGAGGCACGGACAAAAACGGGGTGCGAATCTCCTCCAGCACCCCCAAATTCACCAGCACAAAGAGGAGGAGAGGCAGGGCCATCACAAACAGCAGGCCCACCGCCCCCGCCAGATAGGGGGTAAATGTTAATCTCTTCGTGTAGAGCAGGTAGAGGAGAAACGCCGCAAGGGTCAGGGGCAACACCACCCAGAGGGTGGCGTAGGCGTACAGGGACAGGCCATAGAACAAGGCCGCCAGCAGCAGCCAGGGCGGGGAATCCAGCCCCCGCACCAGGAAATACAGCCCCAACAGCAGCAGGCCCGGGGCCAGATTGGACTCCAGTCCCCAGCGGCTGAGCATGATATGCCAGGGGCAGATGGCGGTGAGAAACAGCCCGATGAGGCCCACCCGCCGGGAGAAGAGCCGGGTGAGCAGCCCATACACCACTGGGAGGCTCACACAGGCCAGAATGGCCTGGGGCAGGCGGATGGCCAACTCCGTGAGGCCCAACAGGGCCACAAAGGGCATGGCCAGATAGCTTTCCAGTACGTTCATACCGCTGCCCCAGGAGATGAAGTAGCAGGGATTGGTGTACCCCCAGGAGTCCACCCCGTAGGTGAGCATGGAGTAGGCCTCATACCCGGCGTAGGCCTCGTCCTGGTTGAGCCCGCAGGGGACCGCCCCCAGCTGCCACAGCCGCACCGACACCCCAATCAAAACGAGAAGCAGGGGCAACAGCCAAGTCCGCTGTGCCCCTTTTTCCAGTCGTATGCTCATTGGTTGCAGCTTCCGCAGTGCTTGGCGTGGTAGCGCACCACCAAGTCGCCCAGGGTGGTACCGTCCACCACGGCGGACACCGCCCGGTGAATCTCCTGCCACAGCTCGATGGTCACGCAGTCCCCGCAGCGGTCACAGAAGCCGTCATCGGTGGCGCACTCCACCGGGGCCAAATCCCCCTCCAGAGGCCGGAGAATGTCGCCCACAGTGTACTCCTCCGGGTGTCGGGTGAGAAGATAGCCCCCTCCGGCACCCCGCACCGAGCGCACCAGCCCAGCCCGGGACAGAGGTGTGACGATCTGCTCCAGGTATTTATCGCTGAGGTTTTGCCGCCCCGCCACATCCCGCAGGGAAACCGGGTTGTCCTCCCCGCCGTGGGCAGCCAGGTCCACCATCAGCCGCAGGGCGTACCGCCCTTTTGTGGAAATCTTCATATCCATACCCCCATAGTCCTTTGTCCTATAATACCATATGTTTGGTAGGATTTCAAGAGTGCTACCGGGGGTGCGTTCCATCTATTCTTATAAAAGGAAGTTTTCCCCCAGCGGAGCGTCTTTGGAAGGGCGGTGAGAATCGGTATGCCCCCACCTGAAAAGGGGCAAACTTCTCTTGACGATTGGCTTTCCATTGGAGTATCATGGAGAAAACGATGCCAGGAGGGTGCGCCATGAAGAAAAAACCCGCTTTTTACCTGTTGGGCCTCGCCGCAGCTGGGGCCGGAGCCGCCGGAGGCATGGCTGCCGTGGGCAACCGCCTCTATGCCAAAGCCATGACCCCTCAGACCCGGGAGCCGGACTACCAGGACCCCAACGAGCCCCAGCGTGAGGGCCGGGCCTGGGCCAGAAAAGCCGAGGGCTTCCGCTCGGCCACCATCCAGGCCATTGACGGGCTCATCCTCTGGGCCGCTGTGGTGCCCGCTGACACCCAGACCCACCGCTGGGCCATCTGCGTCCACGGCTACCACGACACCCACGAGGCCATGGGTGCCATCGGCCTGCACTACCACCAGGAGGGCTGGAACGTCCTGATGCCCGACCAGCGGGGCCACGGCGAGAGCGAAGGCGACTACGTGGGTTGGGGCTACGACGAGCGGCTGGACCTGGTGGGCTGGATCAACTACATTCTCCGCCGGGACCCTGACGCAGAGATTCTCCTCCACGGTGTGTCCATGGGGGCCGCCACCGTCCTTCTGGCCACCGGCGGGGCCTTGCCGGAACAGGTGAAGGCGGCGGTGTCCGACTGCGCCTATACCACCATCGAGGCCCAGATGCACCACGTGCTCCAGAGCTTCCGGGAGGAGTACATCCACGCCCCGGTGCCTATGCCCACCTCCGCCCTCTTCTCCGTGCTGCGGAAAACCGCCCTGCGCCGGGCTGGATATGACCTGCGGGACGCCGCCCCCATCCAGGCGGTGGCCCAGTCCAAAACCCCCACCCTGTTCATCCACGGCGTGGAGGACGACTTTGTCCCCTCCTCCATGATGGGAAAGCTGTACCAGGCCGCCAAGTGCCCCAAGAGCTTTTTGTGGATGCCCGACGCCGGACACGCCAACGCCGTGGGCACCAACCCCCGGCTGTACTGGACGGCGGTGGACACCTTCCTGCAAGATTATTTCCCCACCGAAGATTGATCCTTCCCCGGCCCACTCCTGTGGGTCGGGGAAGTTTTTTCTTTTTCTCAATTACCGATTGACAAGGTAGGTAAAAAGGCGTATCATATAACCAACCAATTCAGTAGGTTTTAATTCGTTGCATCAGGAGGAATCCGTTATGGCACATATCTATACATCTGCCCATCAGCTCATCGGTCACACCCCGCTGTTGGAGCTGACCCACATTGAGGAAAAACTGGGCCTAAAGGCCAAGATTCTGGCCAAGTTGGAGCTGTTCAACCCCGCCGGGTCGGTGAAGGACCGGGTGGCCCTGACCATGATCGAGGACGCCGAGGCCAGCGGGGCTTTGGAACCCGACTCGGTGATCATCGAGCCCACCTCTGGCAATACCGGCATTGGGCTGGCCGCTGTGGCCGCCGCCCGAGGCTATCGCATGATCGTGGTGATGCCCGACTCCATGTCCATGGAGCGCCGCCTGCTCATGACCGCCTACGGGGCCGAGCTGGTACTCACCCCCGGGGCCAAGGGCATGGCCGGAGCCATTGCCAAGGCCGATGAGTTGGCCGCTGAGATTCCCAACAGCTTCATCCCCGGCCAGTTTGTCAACCCCTCCAACCCAAAGGCCCACCGGGAGACCACTGGGCCGGAGATTTACGACGACACCGACGGAACTGTAGACATTTTCGTGGCTGGTGTGGGCACCGGCGGCACCATCACCGGAGTGGGCGAATATTTGAAGTCCCGCAACCCCAAGGTGCAGGTGGTGGCAGTGGAGCCCTCCGACTCCCCCGTCCTCTCCGGCGGCCAGGCTGGCCCCCACAAGCTCCAGGGCATCGGGGCAGGCTTTGTGCCCGAAGTGCTCAACACCTCCGTCTATGACGAGGTGTTCCCTGTCACCAGCGAGGAGGCCTACGCCGGCGGGCGGCTCATGGGCCGCAGCGAGGGCGTGCTGGTGGGCATCTCCTCCGGCGCCGCGCTCCACGCCGCCATTGAGGTGGCCAAGCGCCCGGAAAATGAGGGCAAGACCATTGTGGTGCTCCTGCCTGACACCGGGGACCGGTACCTGTCCACCCCCATGTTTACCGAATAAAGAGATAGGAAAGGAATCCTACCATGCAAATTTACGCTGATAACGCCGCCACCACTCGCCTGAGTGACACGGCGCTGAATGCCATGCTCCCCTATATGCAAGCGGAGTACGGCAACCCCTCCAGCCTCCACTCCGTGGGCCAGCGGGCCCAGGAGGCCCTCACCGAGGCCCGGGCCCGCATTGCCGCACGGCTGGGCTGCCAGCCTACCGAGGTGATCTTCACCTCCGGGGGCAGTGAGGCGGACAACCAGGCCATCCGCTCAGTGGCTGCCTTTGGCAAAATGAAGGGCAAGACCCACATCATCTCCACCGCCTTTGAGCACCACGCCGTCCTCCACACCCTGGAAGCCCTGGAGAAGGAGGGCTTTACCGTCACCCTCCTGGACGTCCACGAAGACGGCATGGTGTCCGCCCAGCAGGTGGAGGAGGCCATCACCCCGGAGACCTGTCTGGTGACCATCATGTACGCCAACAACGAGATCGGCACGGTGCAGCCCATCGCCGAGATCGGCGAGGTGTGCCGCCGCCACGGGGTGCTCTTCCACACCGACGCCGTCCAGGCCGTGGGCCACCTGCCGGTGAACGTGGCCGAGCAGAACATTGACCTGCTGTCCCTGTCCGCCCACAAGTTCCACGGCCCCAAGGGCATCGGGGTGCTGTACGCCCGCCGTGGTGTGCCCATCTTCCCCCTCATCCACGGCGGCGCCCAGGAGCGGGGCCGCCGGGGCGGCACTGAGAACATCCCCGCCATCGTGGGCATGGCCGCCGCTCTGGATGAGGCCTGCGACCACCTGGAGGAGGACACCCGCAAGCTCACCGCCCTGCGGGAGCGGCTGATTGCGGGGCTGTCCAACATTCCCCACTCCGTGCTCAACGGCCACCGGGAGCACCGGCTGCCCGGCACCGTAAACTTCTGCTTTGAGGGCATCGAGGGCGAGTCCCTCCTGCTGCTGCTGGACGACAAGGGGGTATATGCCTCCTCCGGGTCCGCCTGCACCTCCGGCTCCCTGGACCCCAGCCACGTGCTGCTGGCCATTGGGCGGCCCCACGAGATCGCCCACGGCTCTCTGCGGCTCTCCCTCTCCCCGGACACCACCCAGGAAGAAGTGGACTATATGATTGGGGCCGTCACCGACGTGGTGGCCTATCTGCGCTCCATCTCCCCGGTGTGGCGCAACCTGGAAGCAGGCATTCAAGAATTTATCATCCAGTGAGGTATTTACTATGGCTTTATACAGTGAAAAGGTAATGGACCACTTCCGCAACCCCCGCAATGTGGGCTCCATGGAGAATCCCAGCGGCGTGGGCGAGGTGGGCAACGCCAAGTGCGGCGACATCATGCGCATCTACCTGAAAATTGAGAATGACATCATTGTGGACGTGAAGTTCGAGACCTTCGGCTGCGGCAGCGCCATCGCCTCCTCCTCCATGGCCACCGAACTCATCAAGGGCAAGCCCGTGTCCGAGGCCCTCACCCTCACCAATCAGGCGGTGGTGGAGGCTCTGGACGGACTGCCCGCCCAGAAGGTGCACTGCTCCGTGCTGGCCGAGGAGGCCATCAAGCTGGCCCTGAAGGACTACTACGACAAGAACGGCATCGAGTACGACCACAGCCAGTTCCCCTGTTGCGACAGCTGCGACCACTGCCACGCCCACTAAGGCCCCATGTTGGTATCCACCCGAGGCCGCTACGCCCTGCGGGTGATGGTGGACTTGGCCCAGCACCAGAGCCAGGGCCCCATTCCCATGAAGGATGTGGCGCAGCGGCAGCAGATTTCCCTCAAGTACCTGGAGAAAATCCTCCCGGTACTGTCCAAAAATGGTTATATTGTGGGCACCCACGGCAAGGGGGGCGGCTATCAGCTCACCCGGGCCCCGGAGGAGTACCGGGTGGGAGATATTCTGCGGCTCACCGAGGGGGACTTGGCCCCGGTGGCCTGCCTGGAGGCGGGGGCAGCCCCCTGCCAGCAGCGGGACACCTGTCCCACCCGCTCCCTCTGGTGCGAGCTGGGGCGGCGGGTCAATGAGTACCTGGACAGCGTCACCCTGGCGGATTTGATGAAATAAACAGCTGCGGGGCAGAAGACTGTAAGTCTCTGCCCCGTAGCTGTTTTTAGTCGCTCACGATCATAACCACCAGCGTTCCCCGCTCCACGGTAATTCTAGCAGGGCCGCCCAAAAACTCGTTGCTCACCCCCAGGGGCACCTGGACGGTCATGGTGGCCCCGTGCAAGGGATACTTCAGCCCCTCCAGAGTCACCCCATGGGCGGGCTCGCCCAGACAGAAGATGGACAGAGTGCGTCCCGTCTCCCCCTCCAGTTCCAGGGTGCCGTTGTGCACCGCCGTCACCGTCAGGCCGGGGCCCACCAGCATCCCCTGGCCTCCCTGCTCCACAAGGCCGCACAGCAGCTGCACGTTGGCCAGGGTGTGGTCCAACCTTCCACCTAAGGAGCCGTAAATGTGGAAGTTGCGGTATCCCCGGCTCCATCCTTCGCTGAGGGCCAGGGCGGTGTCCGTGTCGTCCTTCTCCGCCGGGTGGCGGACGATGTGGGGGTGGGGGGGCACATAGCCCAGGGAGTCAAAGTCCCCCACCACCAGGTCCGGGTCCACCCCATGGGCCTGCATCTGGCGAAAGCCTCCGTCAGCGGCAATGCACAAATCCCCGGACTGGATGTCCGGCCACTCTTTCCCGTATTCCCCCGAGGCAAAAATATAACAAATGGACATGGTTCTCTCCTCGTTTCTCATTCTTGACCCAGCTGTTCCAGCAGTACCCGCCGCACCGTCTGGGGGTCTGCCTTTCCCTGCAATTTCCGCATGGTCTGGCCTACCAGAAAGCCGAAGGCCTTTTCTTTCCCGCCCCGCCAGTCCGCCACCGACTGGGGGTTCTCCTCCAGCACCTGGGCCACAGTGTTCTCCACCAGTTTCACATCCTGCACCTGCTCCAGGCCGTGGGCAGTGACATATTCGTCCACATCTCCGTCGGTGTCAAACACCGCCTCGAATACCTTCACCGCCGTGTTCCGGTTCAGCTTCCCCTCCCCCACCAACTGAATGAGCCGGGCCAGGGTCTTGGGGGTGATGGTCAGCCCCTCCGGGCTGAGGCTCCGGGCGGACAGGGCCCCCAGCACCTCCCCCATGATCCAGTTGGCCCCCTGTTTGGGGGGCGTGCCCAGAGCAATGAGTTCCTCAAAGAACCGGGCCAGGGCCGGGTGGCTGGTGACCATCTGGCAATCGTAGTCCGGCAGCTGGTACTGCTGGGCGTAGCGTCTCCGCTTCTCCTCCCCCAGCTCGGGCAGGTGGTCCCGGATGTCCTGGATGTACTCTTGGGACAGCACCACCGGTGGCAGGTCCGGCTCGGGGAAGTAGCGGTAGTCCCGGGCCTCCTCCTTGCTGCGCATGGAGAAGGTCTCCCCCCGCTCCTCGTCAAAGCGGCGGGTCTCCTGCACCACCCGCTCACCCCGCTCCAGAAGGGCAATCTGCCGCTGGCTCTCATATTGAATGGCCCGGGCAATGGCCTTAAAGGAGCCCAGGTTCTTCATCTCGGTGCGGGTGCCCAGGGTGTCCCGCCCCACCGGGCGCACGGACAGGTTCACATCGCACCGCAGGGAGCCCTCCTCCATCTTGCCGTCGGACACACCCAGGTATTGCAGCCGCTCCCGCAGCAGCTCCAGATAGGCCACCACCTGCTCCGGGGTGCGAAAGTCCGGCTCAGTGACAATTTCCAACAGGGGCACCCCGCAGCGGTTGAAGTCGCACAAGGTCTCTCCGGTGGCGGGGTCGTGGTACAGCTTCCCGGCGTCCTCCTCCATGTGGATTTCATGGATGCCGATGGTGGCCCCCGCCACCTCCACCCGTCCACAAGTGCACAGGGGGGCATACAGCTGGCTGATCTGATACCCCTTGGGCAAGTCAGGATAGAAGTAGTTTTTCCGGTCGAAGCGGCTCACCGGGGTGATGGAGCAGCCCAGGGCCAGCCCCACCTTCACCCCATACTCCACCACTTTCTCGTTGAGCACCGGCAGCGCCCCGGGCAGGCCCATGCACACGGGGCAACACTGGCTATTGGAGGCAGCGCCAAAGGCGGTGGAACAGCCGCAGAAAATTTTACTCTGGGTGGACAGCTCCACGTGGGTCTCCAGCCCCATGATGATTTCCCAGTTCATCGCCCTTCGCCCCCTCTCGGCACACGTTTATGATAGTCCGTCTCCTGCTGGTAGGCATGGGCGGTATTGAGCAGCACCTGCTCCCCAAACCGGGGCCCCATGAGCTGGGCTCCCACCGGCAGACCTTCCCTGTCCACCCCGCAGGGCATAGACAGGGCAGGCAGTCCCGCCAGATTGGCGGGGACGGTGTACAAGTCGGACAGATACATCTTCATGGGGTCGGCAAGGCTCTCCCCCAGCTTGGGGGCGGTGTTGGGGGTGACCGGGGTGAGGAGCACGTCACAGGTGGCAAAGGCCCGCTCCAGCCCTCGCTTTACCTGCTCCTTCACCGCCAACGCCTTTTTATAGTAGGCCTCGTAGTACCCGGCGCTGAGGACAAAGGTGCCCAACAGGATGCGCAGCTTGGCCTCTTTGCCAAAGCCCTGACTGCGGGTGTTCTCATACATCTGGGTGAGGGTTTTGTACTCCTCCGCCCGGAATCCGTACTTCACCCCGTCGTACCGGGCCAGATTGGAGGAGGCCTCCGCCGAGGCCAGCACGTAATAGGCGCCAATGACCTGTTTCAGCTCCGGAATGGACACCTCTGTGAGGATGGCTCCCCGGTGTTGCAGCACCTTTGCCACCTCCTGCACCCGCTGGGCCACTTGAGGGTCTAGCCCCTCCCCGAAGCACTCCATAGGCAGGCCCACCCGCAGGCCCCGAATGTCGGAGGAGAGCGAGGAGAGCAACCCGCCGTAGCTCCCATCCACGGTGGTGCTGTCCCGGCGGTCCTTCCCCTGGATGAGGTCCAGCACAGCGGCGCAGTCGGCAGCGTCCCGGCACAGGGGGCCCACCTGGTCCAATGAGGAGGCGTAGGCCACCAGTCCATACCGGGACACGGTGCCGTAGGTGGGTTTTAACCCTGTGAGACCGCAGTACCCCGCAGGCTGGCGGATGGAGCCCCCGGTGTCGCTCCCCAGGGCGTACCAGGCAAAGCCCGCCGCCACCCCGGCGGCGCAGCCGCCCGAGGACCCGCCGGGTACCCGGTTTTCATCCCAGGGGTTGCAGGTGGGGCCGAAATAGGAGGTCTCGGTGGTGGAACCCATGGCGAACTCGTCCAAGTTCCCCTTGCCCAGGCACACGCCCCCGGCATTTTGTACCTTCTCCACCACGGTGGCATTGTAGGAGGGCATATAGCCCGCCAGCAGCTTGGAGCCGCAGGTGGTTTTTATCCCCTTGGTGCACAGGTTGTCTTTTAAAAGGAGAGGCACCCCGTATAGGGGAGAAAGGCCGGTTTTCAGGCCCTTTTGGAGGGCCTCCGCCCGCTCCATGGCCTGTTCTTCTAAAACCGTGATACAGCTGTTCAAGGACTTGTCCCTCTGGGCGATCTCCTCCAGAGCCGCCTGTGTGGCCTGGGGAATAGTCACGTCCCCCGCTGCAATGGCCCGGCCCAGCTCCAGGGCGGTGAGGTGGGTGAGGTTCATGCTTCGCCCCCCTCTCCCACGCTTCTGGGGGTCACCACATACCCGTCCCGCACCTGTGGGGCGTTTTCCAGCAGCTTGTCCCGATCCAGGGAGGGCTCCACCCCATCGGGGCGGAAGGTGACCACACACGGGGTGTCCGGTTCCGCCCCATCCTCCACCTGGGAAAGGGCCTCCAGATAGCCCACCATCTGCTCCAGCCGTCCGGCCAGCTCCCCCTCCTCCTCCGGGGTGAGGGAGAGCCGGGCCAGGTGGGAGAGCTTGCGCACCTGTTTGCTTTTCTCTTCCATGGGTGTCCCTCCAAAAAAGACGCCCCAAGCCGTGAAACAACCACAGCTGGGGCTTGTTTGGGATATTTTACACCCGACCTGTGGGCTTTGTCAATGCGCGGCCACACTCTAGTCAGGGGCGTGAGTTTATGGTACACTAGAGGAAAGAAGATCACCGGAGAGGAGCCGACTGTATGCTATCTTGGGAGCAGCTCAACGAGACCTGTCAAGCCTGCCGCCAGTGTCCCCTGGCAGAGACCCGCCACCATGTGGTGTTTGGGGTGGGCCCCCAAAACGCCCCCATCATGCTGGTGGGCGAGGGCCCGGGGGAACAGGAGGACTTGCAGGGCATCCCCTTTGTGGGCCCGGCGGGTCAGCTGCTGGACGACATGCTCTCCCTCATCGGCCTGAGCCGGGAGAAAAACGTGTACATCGCCAACATCGTCAAGTGCCGCCCGCCCCACAACCGGGACCCGCTGCACACCGAGCAGGACGCCTGCATCGGCTACCTGCGCAACCAGGTGGCCCTGCTGCGCCCCAAGATCATCGTCTGTCTGGGCCGCATCGCCGCCCAGCGGCTCATTGACCCCGGCTATAAGATCACTCAGCAGCACGGCCAGTGGGTGGAGAAGGCCGGGGTGGCTATGACCGCCATCTACCACCCCGCCGCTCTGCTCCGGGACCCCTCCAAGAAGCCGGACACCTTCGGGGACCTGCGAGCCATCCGCTCCAAGGCCCGGCAGCTGTGCCCCCAGGTCTACGACTCCTCCTCGCTCTGAGGCAGCAGATTCATAATGGAGATCTCATAGGCGGTGCGGGTCTGGCGCTCTCCCTCCACCATCTTGTGATATTGGCGGCTCTGGAGCCGTCCCTCCAGGCGCAGCCGGTCCCCCACCTCCATCTGGGCGCAGCGGTTTGCCACAGACCCCCAGGCGATACAGGGTAAGTAGTCCGCCCGGCCATAGGGGCGATTCACCGCCAGCAGCAAATCGCAGATCTCCCGGCCCAAGGGGGTACGGCGGGCCACCGGGGGCTTGCACAGGGCGCCCGCCAGCAGCAGGTGGTTCTCCCCCTCCCGGCAGTGGGCCTGGAGCACCTCCCGCACCAGCATGGTGATGACCAGGCGGCTGCCCTGCCCCGAGCGGTTGTTGTAGGAGCGCACCTCGCCCCCCACCTCCAGCCAGTTCCCCGGCTGCCACAGCTGGGCCTGGGGCTGGGACACCACCAGATTCACCACGTCCTCGGCTCCCGACAGGCGGGGCACCCGGAAGGGCACCAGGTAGTAGTCCACCCCGTGGTTGTGGTGGGACAGCTTGGGAACGGCCAGAACTTCTCCCCGCAGCATCCCCTGATTTTCTCCTTTTACTTGGCTCATGACATCACACTCCATGGGTAAAATCTGTTGGAGTGTATGCGTCCGGGGGCCAGAGTATGACCGTTGACATTCCCAGACACGTCAGTATAATATATGGCATACCCCTATAAAGGAGGGCTGCATATGGAGGTACAACTGACACGCAAGCAGTTCCGACGCTTGCTGGACATGGTGTATATCGGCAACTGGGTGCTCAACTCCACCCGGGGCGACGACCGTTTTGAGGACTACGACCAGGTGGAAAGCCTGCTCTTTGCCCAGGCCGCCCGAGAGGGCATGGAGCCCTTGGCGGAGGTGTACCACGGCGAGATCGTACCCTCCAGGGCCTTTGCCGAGGGCGGCATCCACGAGGCCATCATGGAATATGAGAACAACGTGTTCTTCGACATTCTGGCCGAGGACCTGGCCCGGCGGGATATGAACTACGTGCCCATCGACGAGAGCAACCAGCAGGAGCTCATGGAGCGCATGGACGCCTATATCGACGAATTTGAGGCCCACGGCACCGAAAACATCACCATTGAACATTGAAAAACTTCCACAGTCCAGGGATGGGCTGTGGAAGTCTTTTGCCGTTATGATGAGTAGACAGCCCTCCGGGTCTCTGCCGCACAGCTTGACATGCTGTACCGTAGGGGCGGATACCATCCGCCCTGGAGGGTCCGTCACCCTGGGTTCGGGCGGATAATATCCGCCCCTACGCCCAGTAAACCAGCAAATGGGAGAAATCCTGCCAGGAACACGGCATGGAGTACACCACGGTCAATCCCCCCAAGGAGCTGACGGAGGCGGTGGAGCAGGCCATGGAGGAGCTGATTCAAGCCCAGGCGGGTGAGATTCAATATTACTTGGACAAGTGAATGAGCACCGAGAGTGCGGGAGAAAGTTGAGTTTTCTCCTGCACTCTTATTTTATGCATACGTTACAGCTTGTATCTGCCATATTATCTATCTTGCAGCTTTGCTAATTCTCGCAATATATCCTTTACTTTCTCATTTTCAGGGTATTTCTGACACAAACTTTCTATTTTAGATATGGTAACTTGCGCCTCCTGAATCTTTTGCTTTTGAGCTAGGTTTACTAACCCCATAGCGTATGCTACATTCATCTCCTCGTTTTCAAAGTATGCATGGTATAGCTTCTTTAAACGTTGTATCGTTTCATGGATTTCATCGATTGTCTGCCCATCTGAAAGATTCACCAGCCCCTTGGCATACTCAAGGACAATCTCCTCATTCTCGCAATACCGTTCCCGTAGTTTTCCTAACCGCTCTACACTGGTCTCCGCTCCCCCTACACCTTGCTTGCCAGTCAGGTTCACCAGCCCACTGGCATACGCAAGAGCAATCTCCTCATTTCCGCAATACCGTTTCTGTAATTTCCTTAATCGTTCTACGCTGGCTTCTGCTCCCTCTATACCTTGATCACAGGATAGGTTCACCAGCCCCTTGGCATACTCAGAGGCTATCTCCTGGTTCCCTAAATACTGCTTACACAACTCCGCTAACCGCTCTACGGTGGCCTCTGCTTCTTCTACACCTTGATCACAGGATAGATTCACTAGCCCCTTGGCATACTCAAGGACAATCTCCTCATTCCCATAATACCGTTCCTGTACTTCCCTTAACCGCTCTATGGTGGCTTCCGCTCCCTCTATACCTTGATCACAGGATAGGTTGAACAGCCCCTTGGCATACGCAAGGACAATCTCCTCATTCCCACAATACCGTTCCTTCAGCTCCCTTAACCGCTCTACGGTGGCTTCCGCTCCCTCTATACCTTGATTACAGGATAGGTTGAACAGCCCCTTGGCATACGCAAGGACAATCTCCTCATTCCCACAATACCGTTCCTTCAGCTCCCTTAACCGCTCTACGGTGGCTTCCGCTCCTTCT
>NZ_NFKO01000024.1:0-32516 GCF_002160435.1 Pseudoflavonifractor sp. An176
GTGGGGGCAGGCTGGGGGAGGACCAGGGCGTGGACGAGAGCGGGAGTGGAGACGGGAAAGGCGAAGAGACCCAGCAAATCCAGGGCCCTTACCCGGTGGAGCTGGCAGGTGAGCTGGCCGCAGTGGGAGGTGTCCATGGGCAGCGTGCGCGCCATCCCTCTGGACAGGCCGGAGGTTTTCAGCCGCTGCCGTTGCCGGTCCCCGGTGAGGCGGTTTTCCAAGGTCACGACCATGGTCAGCCGAGCCACCGGGAGGAAGGAGCGGGTGTGGGCGGCAATCTGCCACTGGCCGCTCTCCCCCTGCACCAGTTGAGACGCCGAGGGGGTCAGTTCCAGGTGCACTCCGATCCCCCCCCGGAGGCTGAGAGCCAGGGAGAGGAGGGGGAGGGCGATGACGCAGATCAGGAGAAACTGGGCCAGATAGCCGTTGTAGAAGATTTGAAGGGCCAGGGCGGCCAGCAGGGCCACCCCGTAGACGATGCGCCGGCCGACCATAACTTATCTCAACCGGGGGGCTTTGACCCCCTGCATCAGCCGGGCTATCAGCTCCTTTTGGGCCTGGGGGGTCTCCGCCGCCCGGGGGGCGAAGATGAGTCGGTGGGCAATGACGTCGTAGAACATGGACTGCACGTCCTCAGGGACCACGTAGTCCCGGTCCGAGGCCAGAGCCAGGGCCTGGCTGATGTGGGTCAGGGCCAGAGTGGCCCGGGGGCTGGCCCCCTGGAGAATCTGGGGGTCCCGGCGGGTGGCCTCGATGAGCTCCAGCAGATAGCTGAGCACGTCGTCGGACACATGGACCTGGTCCACCGCCCGGCGCAGTCCGGCCAGCCCGGTGTGATCCACCGCCTGCTCCACCTGGTCCAGGGGATTGCCTCCCTGGCGGTCCCGCACCATGGCAAACTCCGCCTGACGGGAGGGGTAGCCCAGGGAGAGACGGATGGTAAAGCGGTCCAGTTGGGAATCGGGGAGGGGCTGGGTTCCGGCGGCGCCCACGGGGTTCTGGGTGGCGATGACCACAAAGGGCTGGGGAATGGGGCGGGACACCCCGTCCACCGTCACCTGGCCCTCCTCCATGGCCTCCAGCAGAGCCGACTGGGTGCGGCTGGTGGCCCGGTTGAGCTCGTCGGCCAAAAACAGGTTGCACATCAGGGCTCCGGCGTGGTACTCAAAGCCCCGGCGCTCCTGATTGTAGACGGAAAATCCGGTGAGGTCGGAGGGCATCACATCCGGGGTGAACTGCACCCGCTGACAGCGCAGGCCCAGGGCCTTGGAAAAGGCCAGGGCCATGGTGGTCTTGCCCACGCCGGGGATGTCTTCCAGCAAAATGTGGCCCCGGGCCAACATGGACAGCAGGACCCGGGCTAACACCTGGTCTTTGCCCCGTACTGCCTTGCGTACTTGGGCGAGAATGCTGCGAATGGCCATCTGTTCGGTATGCATAGGATGGTCCCCTTTCTCGTGTGTATTGTATTATAAATTTGAGAGATGTCTCCCAGTGTTGGAAGTCTGTTTACTGTAAGAATACACCACAGGGCGGGGAGCGTCAATGGAATTTGGGGGAATGGGGCCTTTGTGGAAACCGTCTGTTTCATTCTGCCATTTTATTCTATAATGGGACAGAATTATTTTTATCCCCCGCACATTTCACCTGCCTCCACCGTTATATCAAATGAAAGGGGTGAGCCGCTGGCATGGATTTGGAAGAGCGATATGACAAGCTGTATCGGTACTGCTATATGAAGACCCGCCACCCCCAGACCGCAGAGGACATCACCCAAGAGACCTTTCTGCGCTTTCTCCGCACCCACAATGTGGGGGAGATGGAGCGGCACACCGCCTACCTCTACACCATTGCCCGCAACCTCTGCGTGGACTTCTATCGAGCCAGACAGGAGTTGCCCCTGGACCAGGTGCCCCCGCCGGTCCAGGATGAGGAGGAGGCACACACCCTGCGCATTGCCCTGGAGCAGGTTCTGGACCAATTGCCGGAGGAGGACCGAGAGCTCATCTTCCTGCGGTATACCAACCAGCTTCCCGTGGGAAAAATCGCCGACCTTCTGGGGGTATCCCGCTTTGCGGTGTATCGGCGGGAAAAACAAATTTTGAAACAGCTGCGCAGTCAGCTGGATGGGAGGGAGTTTTATGCGTGACAAACCATGGAAGCAGGGGCTGCAACAGGTCTATCTGCCCCCTGCGGCCCGGAAAAAACAGGAGTTTTTAAAGCAGTTCCAGCAGCCGGAGCTGTCCAGCTTCCGGTTTTTGGTCACCCAGGGGGCGTATCTTCGCCCCTGGAGCTGGCTGGTATCGGTGGGCATATTGGTGATCGCCCTGCTCATCACCCAAAACAATAACCCCCAGGAGGTCTGGCGGGTGTCTGCCTTGCTGCCCTTTGCGGCGCTGGCCACCGTCACCGAACTCAGCCGCTCCGCCCGCTATCACATGGAGGAATTGGAGATGTCCGCCCGGTTTTCTCTGAAAACGCTGCTGATGGCCCGGCTGACCCTGTTGGGGCTGGGAAATCTGGTGCTGCTGGCGGTGCTCTTGCCCCTGGTGGCGGGATGGAGTCAGCTTCCGTTGGCCCAGACGGGGTGTATGCTCCTGTGCCCCTACTGCCTCACGTCTCTCATTTGCCTGGTGCTCTCCCGTCGGTTTCGGGGCAGCGAGGTGGTGTTTCTGTGCGCGGTAGCAGCGGCGGCGGTGAGCGGGCTGTGCTATCTGTGGCAGAGTGCATGGCCGGTCTTGGAGACGGGGAATCACCCGGTGACTTTGGTGGGATTCACCCTTGTTCTGCTGGGTTTGATGATTTGGGAGTATGGAAAGTATCTATTTTGTGGGGAGGAATTGGTATGGAATTGAACATGGACCGAATTACCAAGCAGTACGGCGCTAAAATTGCTGTAGACCGCATCAGCCTCACCCTCAAGCCCGGGGTCACCGGGCTGCTGGGAGCCAACGGAGCGGGCAAGACCACCCTGATGCGGATGATCTGCGGCATTCTGCGGCCCACCAGCGGTACCATCTCCTTGGACGGCCTGGATGTGTCCACCGAGGCCTACCGGGCTGTCCTGGGCTATCTGCCCCAGGACTTCGGCTACTATCCCAGCTTTACCGGGCTGGATTTTCTCCTCTACATGGCGGCGTTGAAAGGGATGGAGTGCAGCCGTGCCCGGCAACGCAGTCTGGAACTGCTGGAAGTGGTGGGGCTGGCGGAGGTGGGGCGCAAGAAAATCCGGACCTACTCCGGGGGCATGAAGCAGCGGCTGGGCATTGCCCAGGCCCTCTTAAACCAGCCCAAGCTTCTCATTTTGGACGAGCCCACCGCCGGGCTGGACCCCAAGGAGCGGGTGCGCTTCCGCACCCTCATCCAGGAGCAGGGAGAGGGGAACATCGTGCTCCTCTCCACCCACATTGTCTCGGATGTGGAACACATCGCCGATCGGATTCTGATGGTCCGGGACGGTCAGCTCATCTACGACGGGGAGGCCCACGACACCCCCCAGGACCTGGAAGGCTTTTATCTCAAGCAGTTTGAAGGGGGAGGGATGTGAGCATGTTTGGAACACTCTACCGCTATGAACTGAAAAAAATCCTCACAAGACCCTATGTGCTCCTCCTTCTGGTGCTGATGTTGGGGGTCACCATCTTTCTCAACGTGAAACCTCTTCTGGCGCAGGAGGAGGTGGCGTATGCGGAAGAGGACGGGACCTTGGTCTTTGACACCGTCTCCCGCTATGAGGCCATCCAGCTGGAGCGCCGTTTTTCCCAGGAGGACGCCGGGTGCCTGCTGGACAATGAGGCGGCCCTGGAAATGCGGGAGCTAAACGAATACTACCTGGAAAAAACCATTTGGCCAGTGAGTTTTCTTCTATTAAACCACTTTCTGGTGCAGGACGCAATTGGCGTAACATTTCTCAATCCCCTGGGGGACTGGACGGATCAGATGGCGGATAAGACCTACGAAGCCATAGCGTACTGGCAGGAGGAGCAATACCAAAACCAACGCCTCACCCAGAAGGAAATCGACTACTGGGAGACGGAGCGGGCTGGAATCACCACCCCCTATACCCTGGACTATGCCAAGGGGTACAGCGGGATCTTGAGCATGGCCCGCTGGCTCAACCTCATGGTGCTGCCCTTTGTGTTTGTCTGCCTGTGCGGCAGCTTTTCCGACGACCACGTGTACAAGACCTGGCCCATCCTCACCAGCAGCAAACACGGGCGGAAGTCCCTGGCACTGGCCCGGCTGGCGGCGGGGGAGACCCTGGCCGGCGGCATCCTTTTGTTGCTGTTTGCCGTCACCGCCGCCATCCAGTTCTTTGTCCATGGCGCTCAGGGGGCGGGGGTGCCCATTCAGCTGCTGGAGGTGGAGGACCTGCGCCCGGGATTTGGAGAAACCCAGTTGTGTGCCAGCAGTCGGGTCATGACGGCGGGGCAGGGGGTACTGGTCACCGTGGGCGTGAGCCTGCTCATCCTCCTGTTTGCGGGAGCTCTGGCCATGCTCCTGTCCAAGCTCTTTCGCCGGGCCATTCCCGCCCTGGCACTGCCTCTGGGGCTTATGCTGCTCTCCCTGATGTTTGGTCCATCGTACTATAGCCGGATGCAGGTTCAGGTTTGGAGCTATTTTCCCACCTACCGTATCACCGAAGAGTTTCTTCTGGATGAGCGGCTGGTGTCCCTGGGTGGGATACAGTTGGACTGCATCACCGTGTCGGTTTGGCTCTATGGCCTGCTGGCCATCCTCTGCCTGGTGGGGTGCTTCATGCTGTACCGACGGCACGTGGTGGAACAGGAATGAGGTGGCGGTATGAAGGGATTTGGTGCCCTGTACGTCTTTGAGCTGAAAAAGATTTTGGGGCAGCGGCTGGTCCTGGTGTCCCTGCTGCTGGGGGCAGCCATGATATTCGGCTGGAATCTGCTCACCTTTTCCTCCACTGGGTACTACTACAACGTCTACAATGCCCAGGACGGTACGGTGGAACGGCAGATTGCAAACTACGGAGCAGTGGAGGCCATGGGCCGGGATTACCTGCGAGGGTTGTCCGGGCAGCTGTTGGACGATGCGCTCATGGAGCAGCTGGCGGCGGAATACGCAGACAGCGACACCGGGACCATTCTGAGTAATTTGGATGGCTACTCGCCCTTTTCCTATCTCAACACCATGCTGGGCCAGGAGGTCACGGCTCAGAGATTTTACCGGGACAAGGTGCGCCGCTTTGAGGTCAACCAGGAGGAGTGCCTTTTGACCGACCAAGAGATGGCCTATTGGCAGGGAAAGGCCAGCAGTCTGGGGCCATTTACCCTGGACTACGCCGGAGGCTGGCAGGCCATGGCCCGGGATTCCGGCCTGCTGTGCCAGGTGGCGGTGCTGCTGTCTGCTATGTGTCTGTGCCGCCTCTTCTCCGAGGAGCACCGCACTCGCACCGACCAGCTGGTGTTGACCAGCGCCAAAGGGAAAACCACCGCCTTTTGGGCCCGCTGGGCGGCGGGGTGCAGCTTTGCCGCTGGGCTGACATTGGTTTTGTCCGGGGTGTACATCCTGGTCTACGGTGGGTTTTACGGGCTGGATGGCTTTTCCACCGCTCTCCGGTTGTGGAGCCTGGGGACGCTCCCCCTGCACCTGTCCATGGGCGGATTTGTGCTGGTGCTGCTGGCCCTTCTGGTGCTGGGGTGCATGGCCATGGGTGGATTGGTGATGCTGATCTCGGAGCTGCTGCGCTCGGCGGTGCTGGCCCTGGCGGTGCCCTTTCTCCTGTCCGGGATCACCGTTTTGGGGCTGTTTCAGGGCCAGGGACGCCTGGTGGAGCAGGTGGCCAGCTACCTGCCCTTCTCCCGTATCAGCACGGCCACCCTGTACGACTACTTCCTCGTACCCCCCTTCCAGCTCAACGCCATTGAGTTCAGCTTTCCGCTGTATGTCCTGCTGGCCCTTCTCTTTGGAGGCCTGTGCTGGCAGTGCTATCGGAAGTATCAGGTCACCGGGCGATAGAACGTGAATAGAAATCATAAAACCCGCTGGGATTGTGAAATTCCGGCGGGTTTATCTTAGGAGAACAGGGCGTCAACACAAAAAGTCCTGACGGAGACGGTTCCATATGCTATAATGATGAAACGAAATGCAGAGAGAACAGGAAGGGGTCCTATTGATATGCTAGAAGTAGTCTTTAGCCGGAGTGCATATGGCAGCCGGAGAGTGGCCCAGAGCTATGGCGTGGGACCATATCGTAGCGGCACTGCTGTGGCGTTTGTGGAGGGCGACCAACCCACAGAGGAAGAACTCCATGATGCCCAGATGCAGGCGGAAGAACGGGCCCGTCGGGACTGGGAAAACGCCGTTTCTCTGGGAAGTGAGAGAAATGATAGTTACTGTTTCGATCTGGCCCTCAGTGTGGGCGAGATCACGGAGACAGAACCGGGGGAGCAGAGACGTGCCACTTTGAAGAAGCTCGCCTCGGTCTGGCCCCGGGAAGACATGGAGCAAGAACTGGAGGAAGAGTTACAAAACGCCCGGCAGGATTTGGCTTCCGTCTTGGCCCGGTGTGCCGGGGGAGAGGACGTGCGGGTATGGTACAGCCATAATCCGGATGAAATGTGTGGCATGCACTGGCTGATGGCCCAACTGCACCCCTTGAAACAGCGGGGAACGGTCTATTTGATCCAGATTCCAGCGTGGAACGACCAGGAGGACACCACGGTTCGCACGTATCAAGGCTGTGGAGAACTGGGCCCCGGCGAATGGGGGAAGTATCTCTCGTTGCAGCGGGAGGGGAAGCCTGCGCTGGTAGAGGCCTGTGCCCAGCGTTGGCGTGAACTTCAGAAGGAGAATGCACCTCTGCGGATTTACCTCAATGGCAGACTGCAAAGTGCCCCGGAAGAGGTATATGACAGCTATATTCTCAGAGAATTGAAGACCCAGGAGAGAGAATTTGTGGAAGCCAGGGCCATTGGCATGATCTTGGGCAAGTACCAGCTTGGGATTGGAGATGCCTGGATTGCCCAGCGAATCGAGCAATTTGTCAAAGAGGGGCTGTTTGAGGTCCTGACGCCTCCGGATTCGGATGGACCGACGTATAGCCGTACACTTCGCAAGAAAATGTGAGAAATAGGACTTTTCTGTAGCCTTGCAGGACTACTTTTGTCTAAAATGTGGGAAATAGAGTACCATTTGGTTATATGGGCAGAAAGGGGCAAACAATGGAACAACTGGAACTGTATATTCCAAAGTTGGAAGATTTGTGGTTTTTTCAAAAGATGACATCTGATCCGGAGACTATGGCCTACAACGCAGGTTGGGATGTGGACTATGATGGATACCACCGGGACACTGGCTGCGTGGATTACCCGGACGAGGTGCTACCCAGCTGCTATGAAACTATGGTTGGACACGAGCCAGAGCGTTTTTATGCCTATATCAAACGCAGTTCCGATGGTGCGTGGATCGGTGACGTGAACTTCCACTATACACCTGAAAAGGACTGGTGGGATATGGGCATCGTGATCTATGCACCCTTTCGAGGGAAAGGATATGCCGTTCCTGCGCTGAAGCTGATGCTGGACCACGCATTTCGCATCTGCGGTGTGACGCGAATCCATAACGATTTTGAAGTGGCCAGAAACGAGATTGCCGCATGGGAAACCCATCGGAAAGCGGGATTTCAGGAACTGGGTGAAGAGGACGGCTTTTTACAAATGATGATTACCAGAGAAGCGTACTTCAATAGGGGAAAATGACAGAAGTATCCTATTGTACTGGAACAGGCAATCAAGCAAGAAGTTTTACAAACAGCGTGGACGAGTAAAACGGAGATTCAACAGCTTCTGGATCGTGGAAAGTTGGTACATATACCTTCGTATACCCATGTGCCATGTGCGCAGTAAGGACGGAAGAATTTCATGCCATGCCACCTCCTTTGTCCGTGTCATGGATGGTAAAATTGCCTCCATAGATGAATATTGGGGGGATGATGGATCAGCTCCAGAGTGGAGACGGAATATGCATATTGGTACGAAAATTAAGGAGTAACTTACTATGAGCATCATCCATAATGAACTAAATAAAATGGGGATTGTCTGTCAAGATGTTTCTGTCTTGCAGGATAAGGATGGTGTGATTGTTGCCCGAGTTGTAAGTGGCGAGAAGTCCTATGTGGTGAAATATTTCCAAAAGGACGAATTGTGCCAAACACCAATGACAGCGTACATGCTATTTTCTCTAGGTTAAAGGGAAAAGCAGCAACTTGTCTTTCTTCAAATGCGGTAGTGGGACCAAACAGCAAAGTCCAAATCTCTTACGGTAAGGTTCGGGTGTTCTGTCTGCATTTCAGCAACTGCTTCTGTAAAAATAACCTGGCATTCATCATTGGTGACATCGTTTCCGCAAGCATCCCGGATACTCCTGTGAATATGGACATCCGGTTTACATCTGCTCGTATCTCCGGCAAGCATAAACAGATAATTTACTCCTGCATCTCCAAAGCCCTTTATCCCATTCAAAACGATTTCCAGCAGTTCAGGGTGGGAATAATCTCTGAATTCAGCAAGGGTGTTGATATTAAGACACTTCAGGTATGTTGCAATTTTATAGCATATCTCTTCTTTGGGAATGCCGCCAAGCTTTTGATGATTACACACGACCTTATCCGAAAAATACTGTAATCCACAATGATTCATATGTTCTAGGAAAAGGGATAGATTGTCATCTGTGTCCATCACATTTCCATTCAAGTAGGTGTCCGCATATCTATGGACAATCGGAACAGTCACAGATTTATATTTTGTACGCAGAGAATATACGCAGTCAATAATACAGATGGGCAACGAATGGTATACTGACGTAGTGCCCTGGATATGTATATTATTTCTGCAAAATTCAACAAACTCGGCTGTGTATGGATGGGCCATAAAACAGACTTCCCTTTCCGTAAAATTCACTAGCTTTAATCAATCCAAACCCCGTATGGGTCACGGTTTGGGTCAAGCGGAAACGGACTCGTCAAAGAAGCCTCGCACCGGCTGAGAGGAAAGCTCCCGTTTTGCCAGCTCTCGCTCATAGTTGACACGGGTGATCTCTTCAATAAATGCCTTTTGTGTGGGGGTGGCTGTGGGCCAAGAGACATTGAACTTTTTGCACATGGAGAAAAAAGTTCCGTACCATAGCCGGTCTTCCTCGCTCTCATGGGTGAAATACCACTTGGCGTTTTCCATATTCAGCCCTCCTCCAAGTAATCTGTAAAAATCATCTGTGCAGCCTCGTCACAGATCAAATATCTGGGTGCTGCATTGGTTTTCCGACTGGGCAAACGAACCGCACCAAAATCTCGCTCATAATGCTGTGCCAACTCCGGCGTCTTGGCATCCAGCGTGACATCGCCGTTAAATCCGGCATCCACGGATAACTTAATGCCATAGGCAATCAACGCCCGACCGATTCCTCCGTATTTCGGTGTCTCTACAAGGGTTCGATTGCTTTCCGCTTGGCTCTCCATGTAGACGATACGGACACCCATCGTTCCATTTCGGACTTCATAGGCCCCCAAAGCCACCAATTCCCCTTCTGCTGTTTTGAACGCATACAGGTCAAAGCCGCTGGATGTGATGTAATGGCTGGTCCAGTCTGTCTGCCATTGGGGATCGGAGCATGAGACCTCCAAATCTTGCCGGGTGGCTTTTGCAGCAGTCACAAAAACTTTGGCTTTCTTTGTGTCCCAGATATAAAGTCTGAACTTGGCCACATTGCTCACCTCGTTTCTTGTAATCAGTATACCACGACAATGCCATGTTTACAACTTCAGTGGGCAATAGTCCCTGGGTGTTCCCATCCCCCAATGGCGGGCCCATCTCCCCGGACAGCGTGCTGCATATGCTCCATCGGGTACTGAAACGGGCAGGGCTGCCCAAGGTACGGTTCCACGACTTGCGTCACACCTTCGCCACCCTGGCCTTGCAAAACGGGGTGGACGTGAAAACCGTATCTGGAATGCTGGGCCACTTCTCCGCAGGGTTTACCCTGGACACCTACGCCCACATCACAAGCGCAGCCCAGAGGCAGGCAGCACAGACGATGGGGAGTGTGCTGGCGGGGACGATTGAGACGTGAACACTTCATATTTCCTTGCAAGTCTTTGGACGAGGAAAATTCCAAAATATATAGCAGTTTCTCGTAAAATATGTTTGGGTAGGGTGCAGATCGTCACTAGACATGGAAACCCCTGCCCGAACATAGCAATGTAATTTCCTACTTATTTCCAAGCAGGGTGAGTTGCTGAGAAATTAGAAAAAACTCTCTGTCTCTGTCACTGTCAACGACATCTGGCGAGTACAGTGAAAGCGCTTTATGTCTTCCTCTAATGGTGTATTCAATGCTAATTTTGTCAATTTTAACTCCATATAATGAAATTTGTTCATAATGGGCATTAGAAACCGTGCTTTTATCTATCGTCTTTGTTCTTTTGTTAAATACAAAAACGATAGTTTCATCAAAGAAACATGCTTTTCCTGTATGAAAGATAAGGAAAGAAAAGGTTCCGTACACAGTTTTGAATAATATTGGTGCAAGAAAAGCCATAATGATGGCGGAAATGAGAATGAACAAGAATGGATTGATTGTGTCTCCCCAAAAGAAGTACTCAATAAAAGCTAAAATAAACCAAAGAGGAATTACCATGCATACTCGCAACGCTATATTTTGATGCTGAAACTCGATTTCCATCTCTGTGAGCACTTCCTTCTACTGCAAATTTTAATATAAACGAAATCTTAACATGTAACCACGACAATTTCTATACCAGAAAGAACATTTGGCGAGGGGTGACAGATCTTGTTGAGGCAGTCGAAGTGAAAACCTCCATATCTCCACCCCTAACCGCTCCAAACTCCCGTATGGGTCAGCGTTTGGGTCAAGCCAGTTTAGTGCCGTTTCGACACTACTAGGGGAGGGAAGCCATCACAAATCTAAACCACCGAAAAAGTCCTGAAATTCTGGTAAAGTTAGTGAATAGTGAAGAGTGAATAGAGAAAAAGGAAATCCCAGATGCGAAAGCATCTGGGATTTATGGTTGCGGGGGCAGGATTTGAACCTACGACCTCCGGGTTATGAGCTGCGGATTATTGATGATTTTGGCTCCGTTGGATGCCTTTCAGCCCTTTTTGCTTGGAATGTGTATGCTGTTTGACCCTGCGTGTTTCGTTGGCTCCACGCAGTCCAGACCTCGTATGGGTCAGGGTTTGGGTCAAAGCTGTTTCAGCTCCTCCAGGAACTTTGGAAGGACATCATAGATAATGGCGCAGATGACCGTCCAGTTGGTGTCCTCGTAGTGGTGAACCAGCCGATGCCTCAACCCGGCAATTTTCACCCACGGAATGGTGTTGTGTTCCTGTTTGAACTCAGCGGTCAGGTTGGCCACATGTTCCCCGATGTTGTACAGGGGAGTTGTCACCGCCCATTGGATGGGCTCCTCGTGAAAGATTCGTTCGGGGGTAATGTTTTCCCGGCTGATGTAGTTCAGCAATTTCTCCGTGGTTTCCTGAATCTTGGTGATTCGTTGCTCGTCACTGTACTTCATGCGATTTGCACGCCCTCCCCCATAATCGTATCGTAGAAGGTGGAATCAGGATTGATTTCCCTAAGCTCAAACACATCAACGGGCTTGTTCAGTGTCATGTGTAGTTCCTCTGCAATGCACAGCACATCGGTAGGGTCGAAATTCTTACCACCAACAACGATCAAATCAATGTCCGAGGAAGCATCCGCCTCTTGTCGGGCGTAGGAGCCAAACAAGATGGCCCGCTCTGCATGATACTTTTTCAGCAAGGTCAATACCACCGCAGAAATCTCATTCAGGGAGTAGATTTGTTCAGACATACCTGCATACCTCCTCCGTGGTTGGTGTACCATCTGTCCTCGTAGCTATTATACCATGGGGGACGGAGAAATAAAAGTTGCTTCATTGGGGCACCATACATAAGGAAGATGTCCCAAGCGGCGTTGCGTTATCGTTTCGTGTTGCAGTTCGATTTCTAATAATGTTTTTCTCATTCGATAAATCAGAGGATTGGCTTGATTACAGAATCTGATTTTTATAGTTTTACAAATTATAGATCGAGTGTATGATGATTTCTTTGCCATTTTCTTTCGCATATTGTATTTCTTCTTTTACTGAACTTCCTATATATCCTTGAATATCCACGACATAAATCCCATCAGAAATATCTATTTTTTTGTAATGTGCCTTTTTAAGAGCATCCAAATCAAGAGAAGTCAGTTCCTTCTTTTCTGAATTATACACACATTGCAAAACATTATAACCATATTTTGTTTCTAATTCAAACGCTATTACACGCATTTCTTTTTCATATTTCATACTGCCGCATATTGTAATAGTTTTCATAATATTTGCCTTTCTAAATTCCAGTTTATCGTTTCGATACGAAACGATTATGGTATGAATTTGTGAAAAATTCTACTGTGCAGGTAGAAAAAAGAGACATGAGCAACGCATACCGCTTTCAGAGCGTGATTGTTGTGTCGGCAAGTTGCGATACCAGACAAAGGGAGAACTTACTACCTCATGTAGGCCCTCCATGGGGGGGCTCTGTTTTCTGGGCTGCGGTCTGCTGTCGCTCGTAGTTGACACGGGTGATCTCTTCAATGAACGCCTTTTGTGCGGGGGTGGCTGTGGGCCAAGAGACGTTGAACTTTTTGCACATGGAGAAAAAGATTCCATACCATAGCTGATCTGCTTCACTCTCATGGGTGAAATACCACTTGGCGTTTTCCATGTTCGGCCCTCCCTCCAGGCAATCTGTGCCGCCGGTTTTCTGAAACCAGTGTACCATGACAGTACCGTGTTTACAACTTTGATAGGCAGCGGAACTTTCCCGCCCCGTTCCCCTTGTGAGCCGATGTGTGGCCTCTTGGCGGATGGGGAGGGCAACCGCCCCAGCAGAGGCTCTCGAGCAATTTGAGCCGATTTTTGGGGCAGCGGGCAGTCGACGAAAGTATAGCAGGAGAAAGGAGAGGGGGCGGTCACGCCCCCTCTCCGGCCACAAATGCCCGCAGTGCGGGCATTTGTATAGGGGTCAACTAGGGCGTTGTAAACGAGAAAATCATGGCCAAAGGCTGGCGTGATTCCCCGTACCCTTAGAGCCGCAACAAATTTACAGGGGTTGTGGCTGGCTTGCGGCATAGTAGCTCAGGATTTGCGTCGCCGAAACAAAGACAAAAGCCTCTTTCATGGAACCCTGCTTTTTCAGTGGCGCAATAGCCTGCTCTAAGGAAGATGTTGATTTCATCAGAGTGATTGCGCCCGTATTAACCGAACAATCCAGTAGACCATATCCCCAAATACCGCCACCAATGTCACGGGCAAAAACCACACCGGCAGGGGCAATGCCAGGGCGCACCAGACAGTGATCCAGGTAAATATGACTACGACCAGCAGCTTTAGCGTACTGAGCAGATGGCGCAGGAGGATATGCACTTGCTCCTGTTTTTTTATCCCGTTTCCCCCTGCGTTCCAGGTACGGAAGATCTGCTCCACTACTGTCAATAGGCCGTATACCAACCACGAGATCACTGGTAATATCAGCAACTCCGTTCTGGAACTCCAGCGGTCAATTTCCCCGGCGGCGTTAAAGTGCATGGGGACTTCGTCCGGTATGCGTTGCCAGAAGGCAGTCAGAAAGACCACCGTGCCTAGTAATAACAACAGGCTCAACCGATTCATGATCTGATCCAAAGGATATTTCTTCATGGTTGTGTTCCTCCTTGGTACAGAATTTCTGCCTTTGGCCCCATGTTCTATCCCCTGCCTCAAGGAACATTTGCTATTGAAGGTGGTGGCACGGGAATTTACTCCATTATAAAATACTTATATGCCTTGTGCAAGGCATCCTGTCCATACGGTAGGCGTTCTGAAAGAACAGAGAAAGAAAGTGGGCAATAGCCCCTGGGTGTTTCCCTCTCCCAGCGGTGGGCCCATCTCCCCGGACAGTGTGCTGCATATGCTCCATCGGGTGCTGAAACGGGCAGGACTGCCCAAGGTGCGGTTCCACGACTTGCGCTACACCTTCGCCACCCTGGCCCTGCAAAACGGGGTAGATGTGAAGACCGTGTCCGGGATGCTGGGCCACTTCTCCGCAGGCTTCACCCTGGACACCTATGCCCATATCACCAGCGCAGCCCAGAGACAGGCAGCGCAGACGATGGGGAACGTGCTGGCGGGGACAATCCAGACTTGATTGTTGCTTGAAAACTTCTGCCTGGAGTTTTGTAAGGTTTCCAGAGTAATGGGGGCGTAGGGAGGGCCACTTCAAATTACAATCTCAAGACACTCTATGGGCTGTCTTACACAAAATTTAGGAGCATTGGTGACATGGATGGCTGGATGTGGTATGATAACAATAAATAGTTTCATGTTGCGGAGGTGGAATGCGAAAATGCACAAAAATCGTTTGATGTATTTTCTAATAATTACATTTTCTATCACAGGTATAGCTTGGATTAGTCTTGCTGCTTTAACGAAATTGTGCATTATTTCGTTCACACATCCAATAGGTACCATTTTGCATATTATAGGCGGGTTTGGACCGACAATCGCAGCCTTACTTCTAATAGACGAGAAATTGACATTCGATTCTGTGAAAAAGTTTGTGTTTCATGGAAAAAAGAAATCGATGACCTGTTTTTGGATACTGTCTGTTATGGCAATAGTAACAATTGGGATTTCGTCGATGGAATTTAATTCGGTACTGCCGTGGTATCTGGTACCAGTCGTTTTTCTTCAAGCCGTATTTATATATGGAGGAGAAGAAGAATTGGGTTGGCGTGGTACAATGCAGCCTCTATTAGAGAAAAAGTATAATTTTCAAATAGCGACCGTAATTACAGGTGTGGTATGGGGCGTTTGGCATATTCCGCTTTGGTTTGTGGAAGGCTCATCTCAACAAAATATGGATTTTTTGTTATTTTTAATCCTTGCAGTAATATTAAGTTTTTGGCTGGCTGCGATTTATAAAAAGACACAATGTGTTTTCGCTTGTAATGTCTTTCACGGACTGATAAATACGCTTTTATCCGTGTTTGTTGTTAAGCTAAATCCAGTATTGGTGTTGGGGCTCATTGTTATGTTGGTCTATTCCATATACCTATGGTATGACGAAGATAAGAAAATGAAAATTTCGAATTTGTCCCAGTAAGGCCAATTTTTACATAGCAGTCCTGCACGGCTAGTCCAGGGCTGCTTTTACTTTGTGAGTAGCTGCCGGTGTTGTAGATTATGTTCTGGCGCATCCTCTCCGGGAAAATCCAGCTCTCACCGCTCCAAACTCCCGTATGGGTCAGGGTTTGGGTCAAGTGCATTGGGCAGAGGGTTAGACAAAAATACCTCTTCCCTATTCACTATAACTTATTCCCTCCAAAAATCCCGGATGTGGACTGTTTTGAGTGAATAGTGAAGAGGTAAGAGGGAATAAGTGAAATCCCAGATGCTTTCGCATCTGGGATTTATGGTTGCGGGGGCAGGATTTGAACCTACGACCTCCGGGTTATGAGTTCAAAATTGAGTGTTTTTTATTGTTTTGTAAAATCCGGGAAAGTGTTGCGGCTCTAAGGATTGCTGGTTTTGTGTGTTTGCTTTCATTGAGTAAAATAGTTGAACTTTTTGCAGTGGAGTTGAATTTTTGTTGAACTCAAAAACACACCCCCCGGCCCAGTGAAGGGTCGGGGGTTTCCTGTCACTTACAGGGCGAACAGCACAGCGGCAATAATGGAGACCACCGCAACGCCAGCACAGCAGGCGGCGCACACTTTGAGGTTGCGGCTTCGGCGGTTGGCATCCCGTGCCACGTCCAGAATCAGGCGACAGGCGGGGCAGGTGTCGCAGTCGGTGGCGGGGTTACAGTGGCGGGTGCAGTTGGTGCAGGTGCTCATTGTCTACGCTTCCTTTCAGCGGGTCAGGCCACAGGCTTCGGCGATGGCATCGGACAGGCTGCGCTCCATGCCTTGCAGGTCTGCCACTTTTCTCTGGTTGTCTGCGCCAACACGTTGGGCCAACTTCCCGGCAGCTTTTGCCAACTGGTAGCACGGCACAGTGTCCCCGGGCTTGCTGCCCAGCACCCGCTGGGTGAGGGTGTCCAGTTCGTCCACGCTGTTCTCGTTGAAGGTCAGCCCGCTAAAATACTGTTCGTGGGCAATCTCCGCTTGCTGGTATGCACTCTGGAGCACGGACAGGGCCCAGGGCTGGCCCCGGAACGTCTCCAGCAGAGAGGCACGCACATTCACAGGGAGTTCTTTGCCCAGCTTTACCACGTTCAGTGCGTTCTGGAGGTCTGCGCCAAAGTCCACGGTTTGGCTCATGTTGCGCAAGGCATCCCGGATGGTTTCCGCCTCTCTCTGGATTTGATTGCACAGGGGGAGAATGTTGGCCCGGTAGTCCTCCCCGGCTCGGTTCACCAGCTTCTCCCGGCCTTCCTGGGAGTACATTTTTTCGTTGCGGATTTTCTCCACCTGTGCCCGGTAGCTGTTGGCGACTTTCGCCACATCTTCCAGGCGGGAGAAAATACGGTCGGTGGAAGTGCCCACCCGGTGCTGCTGCTCTTTGATAAAATCGTTCATAAGTATGTTCCTTTCGTTGTTGATTATAAGTCGTCAATGATGATTATGTCCGCTTGGGACATAGAGGCCACGGCACTCTCCAGGGTGGAGAAATACCGGGACGTCCCGCCCCATAGGCGTTCCCACAGGTTTGTGGGTAACAGGACTATGATACCAGGCCCCCGCCCGTTGGTGGCGTTCTCCAGCCGCTCCAGGCGGGTTACAAGTGCTTTGTTCATGGTGCATCATCCCCTTCCGCTTCCATGCGCTCCAGGGCCTCCAGACGGCGGGAGAAGTCCACCACTTCGGTGAGTTTGGCGGCCTGATCTAACAGGGTACGGGCAGCGGTGAGGCGGTTTTGTTCTTGTCCGTTTTCGCAAATCTCCACAAGGGCGGAGGCTGCGGTGGCGGTGCTGTGCTGGAGGTAACGGACGGCCCCCTCCAGAGCATCCCCCTGGGCTTCCCGTAGCTTGCGTATAAAGTCCGGGTTTTGCCGTCTGGTGTAAAGCTGCCGCACGGATAGCCCACACTGTTGGGCTGCTGCGTCCAGGGTTGGGGTGCTCAACAGTGCGGCAATAACACACTCATCTGAAACAACCTTTGTTCTGCTCACAATGCCCCCCTCCTTTCATCGGCGGTTATCGGCTGATAAGGCCCGTTGTCCCCGATACCCTCTAATGCATCTAGCCACGCATTTCGACGGCTGTTGAAGTCACCGGGAGGGGGCCACGTTGCTGTTGCTTTTGAGGTTGGAGTTGTAGTTGGGGTTGTTGTTGGAGTTGAGGTTGTAGTTGGATAACACCCGTCATCACCCGATAACGGGTGATGTGTTTCGGTGTCTCCCGGTGCTTGCTGGGGGTTTTGCTTCCACACCTCAAAGGGCGGGGCCGTCTGTCCGTTCCGCTTGCACTCCCGAACTACTACGGCATAGCGCTTTTGCAATACTTGTGCCTCGTACCGTTCATTGTCCCGGTCGATCTTGGGCTGTATGAAGTCCCAGGCGATGGACAGGGCCATATCGTCCCCAAAGTCTGGAACAACGCTAAACTCTCCATAGTCCAAAATAGCCTCGAAAAGCTGGCCCTTTTGCTCGTTTGTGAGCCGTTTTAAGCATGGGCGGGTGTCAAAATACAGCATTGTGCCGGGTCTACTCATTAAAAACCTCCATAGTAATGTTGTCCATGACAAGCTGTCCCGCCAGCTCCTGGGGTACAGTGCGCTCAATGGCCGCCGCTGTGCGTAGAATCTCCCCGGCCCGGTGTCGCAAGCTGCGGACACAGGCCACGGTTTCCTGGGCAGTTTCCGGGAGAAAATAGCCACGGGCGTTATCGGACAGGACAGGAACCCCGGCCCGCCGCTCTTGCTCGATCATCAGACGCACGGTGCGCCCGTCTAAGCCCGTCAGGGCCTCCAGTTCCCGGCGGGGTAGGGCGTTGGCCTGTCCATGTAGTAAAAGCCTTGAAATGGCTCCCTGAGCCGTGGTAAACTGGATGTTGGAAGTGGTGGCTCCGTCATAAGTCCCCGTTTCCTGCCGCTCCGGTGTTGCAGCACCGTGGGCGGCGTTTTTTTGTTTAGGCATCTGCTGCTGTGCCCCCTTCCTGGCTGGCCTGGTTGAGCTGTTCTACCAGCTTGTCGAAGTTGATAAGGCACTTTTTCCCGCTCTGTCCAACATAGACACAGGGGAGTTGCTTCTGTTTCTCCATCAGCCGCAAGGTGTACTCTGATAAGAGTCCTGTTTTTGCGACTTCACGGATAGACATAAAGCGAGGTACATCCATTGTCATTACAAAACACTCCTTTACATGAAATTGAAGTTGCTTTCTGTCTTCAATCGTAGTATACTGCAATTAAAGAAGGTTGAAAAGCCACATTATAACCGCGTATAAATGAGATTGCAAAATAAAGGAGGTTTTACAACCCTATGAGTGAATACGAAAATCGAAAGCGCATTATTGGGGAGCGCATCAAAGGTGAACGAGAGATAAAGGGGTGGAGTAAAAAGGAGTTCTTGAAACAGATCTTCATGGCGGAATCGTCCACTAAGACTTTGAATGCATGGGAAAAGGGAGAGCGTTTACCAGATTTGGATTCTTTAGCTCAAATGGCTAAGGTGTTCCAGTGCGATATTGGGTATCTTTTGGGGGATTATGACACACGGCGGCATAAAAATGCCGATATTTGCGAAACCACAGGACTTTCCGAGAGTTCCGTGGAGTTTTTACGATGCAAGAAGGAATGGGAATCGACAACTGAGGCCAAAGTCATTGACTTGTTATTAACAGACGCAAGAAAACGTGATGAAGAACATGATTACAGACCTATTACCAGTCTGTTGGAGTTCTTTTTCAAGTACAGGGATGGAGCGGGACAGCGAAAACAGGTGTTTTCCAATGGCATGGTTGTTGACTACAACAGAGTGGATGGGTTTATATCGTCCAATTCCATAGCTTTGGATGGTCGCATTGTTGAAAATGCAGTTCTTATGGAGATTGAAGGGGCGTTAAAGAGCCTAAAACGAAGCATACAGGCGGGGGAGGGTAAATAATGGCTAACATTCAAGAGCGCCGGGACAAGTCCGGCAAGCTGATCTCCTATTCCATTCGGGTACACCGGGGGCGGGGGATGGACGGCAAACAACTGAAACCCTGGACGGCTACCTTTGAGGTATCGCCCACCTGGACGGAAAAAAGCGCAAGAAAAAAGGCTGAGGCTTTCGCCGCAACCTTTGAAAAGGAGTGCCGGGAGGGTGTCACCACGGACAGCCGCCAGAAATTCCAGGCATATTGTGATTATGTCATTGGATTGAAAGAACAACGGGGGGTGAAGCACTCCACCATTGTGAGATACAAGGAGTTGACAGGCCGCATCTATCCCCAGATAGGCCACATCAAACTCAAAGAGCTGCGGGCCGATCACCTGAATGATCTATACACCCTCTTGGGCCAGGACGGGCAGAGCAAGCGGGGCGGCAAGCTGTCCGCCAAAACCATTCTGGAGCATCACCGCCTGATCTCCACCGTACTGGAACAGGCCACAAAAGAGGGCCTTGTCCCCTTCAACGTGGCCAGCCGTGCCACACTGCCAAAGGTGGAGCGGAAAGAGGTGAACTACTTCCAGCCGGAACAGGTGGCGGCAATCCGGGAGGCCCTGGAGCAAGAGCCAATGAAATGGAAAACCCTTGTCCACCTGCTCCTGATCACCGGTGCACGGCGGGGGGAGGTGTTGGGCCTGAAATGGGACAAGGTAGACTTTGAGGGCAACCGCATCTATATCTGTAACAGTGTGTTGTACTCCCCGGACGTGGGCATCTATGAGAGCACCCCCAAAACCGAACGCTCCCGGCGGTATGTCACCCTTCCCCCGGAAACCATGCAACTGCTGCGGCGGTATCGGGCGTGGCAAGCTGAGGAACGGCTCAGACTGGGGGAGTACTACCAAAACCAGGGCTTTGTGTTCTCCCAGGACAACGGAAACCCCATGCACCCGGACAGTGTGACAGATTGGCTAAAGAAGTTCAGCAAGCGGCACGATCTGCCCCACATCAACCCCCACGCGTTCCGCCATACAATGGCCTCTATGCTGTACTTCCACGGAGTGGACAGTGTGAGCATTTCCAAACGGCTGGGACACGCCCAGGTGTCCACCACGGCGAACATCTACGCCCATGTGATGGAGGAGGCAGACCAGCGCAACGCCGACATTCTCTCTGAGGTTTTCTTGAAGAAGGCTTGAATTTTCAGAGCGAGTTGAATTAAAGTTGAATTTTCGCACAGGCTCCATTTTTGAAATATGCGAAAAAATAAAGAAAAACCACCGTTTCGTTGCTGAAACGGTGGTTTTTATGGTTGCGGGGGCAGGATTTGAACCTACGACCTCCGGGTTATGAGCCCGACGAGCTACCAAACTGCTCTACCCCGCGATATAAAATTGTGGTGCCGGAGACCGGGATCGAACCGGCACGGGATTTCTCCCACGGGATTTTAAGTCCCGGGCGTCTGCCAATTCCGCCACTCCGGCCCGTGGGCAAGAATTATAATACCATGGCCCCGGGGCTGTGTCAAGAGAAAATTTTAAAATCGGGAAAAATTCTTCTTGACGGCAGAGCGGGGGTGTGCCAAACTGGGTGAGAATAGGAGGAACCAGCTATGGGAAAGGAATTGACCGAAAAGGACATTGAACTGATGCGCCAGGAGCTGTATCACCGCCGGTTTGAGCTGCGGCCCAAACTCATCGAGGCGGTGAAGGAGGCCCGGGCCTTTGGCGACCTCAGCGAGAACTTCGAGTACAAGGCCGCCAAGCAGGAGAAAAACCGCAATGACAGCCGATGCCGGTACCTGGAGAACGTCATCCGCACCGCCACCATCATCTCGGACAAATCCCAGGAGGGGACGGTGGGGCTGTACGACAAAGTCACCCTCTATGTGGAGGACGACGAGGAGGAGATGGTCATCCAGATTGTCACCACCATGCGCCAGGACGCCCTCAAGGGCCTGGTGAGCAAGGAGTCCCCGGTGGGCCGGGCGGTGTTGGGCCGCCGGGTGGGGGACCGGGTGACGGTACAGGTCAACGACAACTACGGCTATGACGTGATCATCCGGGCCATTGAGCCGGGCGAGGACAACGGGGAGGCCCCCCTGGTGTCCTTCTAATTGGATAGAAAGGAAGAAGAACCATGAAGAAGATGAAAACGCTACTTGCTGCGGTGCTGGCCGGGGCCCTGTCCCTGAGCCTGGCCGCCTGCTCCGGCCCCAAGGCCGCCGAGACCACCACTCAGCCCACTGACCAGCCCACCCAAGAGGTGTTCCAGGGTGAGGACGTGCGCCTGGCGGTGCTCTCCGGCCCCACGGGCATTGGAGCGGCCAAGCTGCTGTCGGGCAGTGACAACGGCGACACCGTCAACCACTACACCTACACCGTGGCCTCCGACAACAACGAGGTGGTGGCAGGGCTCACCGCTGCCGACGGGGAGTATGACATCGCCATGGTGGCCTCCAACGTGGCCGCCAACCTGTACAACAAGACCGAAGGGGATGTGAAGATTCTGGCCCTGGGCACCCAGGGTGTGCTCCACATTCTGGAGGGGAGCAACGGCACCGCCATCCAGTCCATGAAGGATTTGAAGGGCAAGACCATCTACGCCACCGGACAGGGGGCCAACCCGGAGTATATCCTCCGCCACCTGCTCACCGAGAATGGCTTGGACCCGGACAAGGATGTGGAGATCGTCTTTGCCGACGCCACCGAGATCAGCGCCAAGCTGCTCTCCGGGGAGATCGACACCGCCATGCTCCCCGTCCCCGCTGCCACCGCCGCCATTGCCAAGAGCAAGGGCAGCGTCCGGGACGCCATCGACCTCACCACGGCCTGGAACGACCTGGACAACGGCAGCCAGCTCATCATGTCCGCTGTGGTGGCCCGGGCGGACTTCCTGGCCGAGCACCCCCAGGCAGTGGACGCCTTCCTGGAGGAGTATGAGGCTTCCGTCACCTATGTCAAGGAGAACCCGGAGGAGGCGGGGCAGCTGGTGGCAGACCTGGGCATCGCCCCCTCCGCCGCCATCGCTCAGAAAGCCATCCCCCAGTGCAACCTGGTGTTTTTGTCCGGGGAAGACATGAAACCCGCCATCAGCGGCTACTATGAGGTACTCTACTCCATCGACCCCACCGCAGTGGGCGGAAAGCTGCCGGATGACGACATCTACTATGTCCCCTAAGGGAAAGAAAACACTGTTCCGGGTTGCCATACCCCTGGCTGTCTGGCTGGGGGTATGGCAGCTGGCATCTTGGTGGGTGGGGCGGGACCTGCTGCTGCCCTCCCCGGCCTCGGTGGCGGCATGCCTGGTAGAATTGAGCCAGACCGGGGAGTTCTGGCTGTCTGCGGTGTCCACCCTGACCCGGGTGGTATGCGGCCTGGTGGGCGGGGTGGTGCTGGGCACTCTGTTGGCCTTTCTCACCCACTTTTCCACCTGGGCGGACCGGATTTTCTCCCCCGCCATCCGGGTGCTGCGGGCTACCCCGGTGGTGTGCTTTATTTTGCTGGTCTACTTATGGGTGGCCCGGGCCAACATTCCCGGACTCATCGCGGGAATGATGGTGCTCCCGGTGGTGTGGGGCAGCCTGACGGCGGGGCTCAAGGCGGTGGACGGACAGCTGCTGGAGCTGGCCCGGGCCTATGGTTTCTCCTGCCTCAAGACCCTGCGCCTCATTTACCTGCCCTCTCTGCGCCCCCACTTCACCGCCGCCCTCCTCAATGGTTTCGGCCTGGCCTGGAAGTCCGGGGTGGCCGCCGAGGTGCTCTGTCCGCCCAAATTCGCCATCGGCTCCAGCATTCAACAGGCCCGGCAGGCCCTGGAGACCCCGGAACTGTTTGCCTGGACGGCGGTGATTGTGGTTCTCTCCCTGGTTCTGGAGGGGCTGCTGGGGCTGTGGCTGAAACCCAGAGGGGAGGGTGCGACATGATACAGGTGGAACATCTCACGGTACGATACGGGGACAAGGTGGCCCTGGATGACGTGAGCGTCTCCATTCCCCGGTCCGGGGTCACCGCCCTGGTGGGCCCCTCTGGGTGCGGCAAGACCACCCTGCTGCGGGTGCTGGGCGGGCTGATGCAGCCTCAACAGGGGAAAATCTCCGGCCTGAACCCCGCAGAGACTGCGTTTCTCTTTCAGGAAAACCGCCTGCTGCCCTGGCGCACGGTACTCCAACACCTCACCGATGTGGCCCCCCGCCACCCCGCCATGGCCCCCCAGCACTGGCTGTCCCTGGTGGAACTGGAGGGGGAGGAGGAAAGCTACCCTGCGGTCCTGTCCGGCGGTATGGCCCGGAGGCTGGCCCTGGGGCGGTGTCTGGCCTTGGAGCGGGAAGTGCTGCTGCTGGACGAGCCCTTTACCGGGGTGGACCCCCAGCGGGCTCAGCGCATTTTGCAGCGGCTGAGAGACCTGGGCAAGCCGGTGATTTTGGTGGCTCACGAGCCCCACTTGGCCCAGAGCTGTGACCGGGTGGTGGAGCTCAAGTAAAAAACAGGGATTTATCGCAAAAAAGTACGGTCAGCGAAAGCTGACCGTACTTTTTTGTCTGTTGGGGATTAGCGGCGGCTGCGCTTGTAGGCCACGGTGGCGGCTCCCAGGCACACCACAGCGGAGGCCAGAGCGGCCACATACCACAGCACCTGGGCGGAGTCGCCAGTCTGAGGCACGTCGGGCTTCTCAGAGGGCTTGGCGGTGGGCTCCACGGTAGGCTGAGCGGTGGGCTGAGCGGTGGGCTCCACAGTGGGAGTGACCACCTCTTCCAGAGCGGCAATGGCGTCGTTGAGCTTGGAGACCATAGCGGCCACCTCGTCGGTGGTCAGGGCGCTGTAGGTCAGCAGGTCGGAGGCCTCCTTCACCACGCCCTGGAGCGCAGTCCAGGACTCCTGAGTGTACAGGGAGGAATCCATGCCGGCGATGCTGCCCAGCACAGCGGTGATCTCGCCCTTGTCGCCCACAGAGAGAGCGTTGTAGCTCAGGCCGTAGCCGTTGGCATAGGTCTGGCCGTTGAGAGCAAAGACGTTGTCGGTGAAAGCGCCCTGCTCCTCGTCATACTCCATGATGTTCACAGGCAGAGTGCCCTGGGCGGGGAAGATGCCGAAGGCCACTTCCACACCGGCGGGGACGTTGGGACCAAAGGCGGCGTCAGGCACCAGGCCCTCGGTGGGGTCCATGCCCTTGTTGCCGTACACGGCCATGATGGCGTCGGCATTGTCGTAGAACTGCACGTCATAGGGGTGGGAGATGCTCATGACCACGGACTTCTTGCCCAGCTCGTGGGCGGTGTTCACGATCATTTCGGGCATGTCCCGCTTCCAGGTGCCCGGCTTCATGGAGGAGCCACTGAGCTCGGAGATGACGATGACGTAGTCGCTCTCGGCGATCTTGTCCTTGATCTGGGCCTGGGTGGCCTCGTCGGCGTTGTAGTAGATCAGGGACTCATACTCCACGCCGTCCACCAGACCGGCAGCCTGAGCGCGGCGGAAGCCCAGCTCCAGGCCCGGGGTCTCGTTGGAGTAGGCACCCACCAGCAGCACCTTCTCACCGCCCTTGGTGCGGATGGGCAGAGTGTTGTCCTCGTTCTTCACCACGGTGACACCGGCGGCGGAGATTTCACGCTCCTCCTGGCGGTTCTCCTCGGAACCCACGGCGGCCAGAGCCTTCTCCAGGGAGTAGTCGGCGGGGTCGTAGTCCAGAATGCCCCGCTTCTCCTTCAGGGTCAGGATGCGGGTGACGGCCTCGTCGATACGGCTCTGGGGAATCTCACCGGACTCCACAGCGGCCATGATGTCGGCGATGATCTGGTCCAGGTTGTCCACGCTGCTGTTCCGATCCAGCACGCAGGGCATGAGCAGAATGTCCATACCAGCCTTGATGGACTCGATGCAGGCCTCGGACTGAGTGTACAAATTGGCCAGACCTGCCATGTTCATGGCATCGGTGATGAGAACGCCGTCGTAATCCATGTCACCCCGGACGATGTCGGTGAGGAAGACCTTGGACACGGTGGCGGGGATGTAGTTGCCGTCCTTCATGGTGGGGTCAATCTGGGGATAGGCGATGTGGGCCACCATGAACATGTCGGTGCCCGCATCCATAGCAGCCTGGAAGGGGACCAGCTCCATGTTCTTGATCTCCTCATAGCTCTTGTCCACAACGGGCAGGCCGGTGTGGGAGTCGGTGGCGGTATCGCCGTGGCCGGGGAAGTGCTTGGCGGCGGTGATGACGTTGGAGGCGTTGATGCCCTCGATCATGGCCACGGCGAAGTCAGCCACCTTGTAGGGGTCGTCGCCGAAGGAACGCAGGCCGATGACGGGGTTATTGGGGTTGTTGTTCACATCCACCACAGGGGCGAAGTCGGTGTTGATGCCCAGGGCGCTGAGCTCCCGGCCGATGATGGCACCGGCCCGCTTGGCATACTCGGTGTCACCGGTGGCGCCCACGGCCATGTTGCCGGGCAGAGCGCTGCCGGAGCCCAGACGGTACACAATGCCGCCCTCCTGGTCAATGCCGATGAGCATGGGCACCGGGCTGTCCTTGCCCTCCAGGTTCTTCGCCTGCAGGTCCTGAACCAGGTTGAAGCTCTGCTCGGTGGTCTTGACGTTGTCGGCGAAGAGGATGACGCCGCCAAAGTCGTGGTCGTGGAGCACCTGGGCCACCTGATCGTTCATCTCGGTGAAGTCAGGGGCGGTGCCCTCTCCGGTGGTAGACCAGTCCCGGAAGTCGGGCATGAGCATCTGCTCCACCTTTTGTTTCAGGGTCATGTTGCCCAGAATCTCCTCCACACGGGAGGAGGCGGCGTTGGCCCGGGTGGGGGCCAGGAAGGGGACGCACAGAGCCGCTGCTAAGGCACAGGCACCCACTCTTTGCAAGAGTTTTCTTTTGTCCATAGAACAGTCTCTCCTTTCAACGGGGTTTCCCAATTTGGCGTTGACATTATAATGCAAAAGTGAGTTTCTTGTCAAGCTATATTTGTGCAATAAATACGAAAAAAATACACCCCGGAGTTGGGACCAAAGGGCCCCGTCCGGGGTGTATGGGTAAAATATGGTATCAATGGGCTCAATATTGGTTGACCCATCCCGCAATGAGCAATTCCGGAACCAGCCAGGCCAGCATGAAAATAAAGAAGTTCACAGGGCTCAGGGCCTCGTAGGAGCCGGTGTAGGCGATAAAGCAGGTGAGCAAAACACCCAGGACGGCCCCGGCCAGGGCAAACACCAGACTCAGCCGGGTGGCCCAGCGCAGACGGCGGCAGCCCAGCACGGTGTCGCAGAAGGCGCCCACGCCCTCCCGGGACAGCAGAGCCACGGGCTGGGTGGAGTGGAGCTGGTTGGCGTCGGACAGCTCTCGGCGGCGGTCGGTGGAGGGGAACTCCATCTTATCCACCGGCAGCTTGAACTTGGAGCTGAGCAGGGCAGGGATGAGGTTGGGGTCCCGGGTGGCCAGAATGGGGGTCACCTTCAACCCGATGAGGGTGGACAGGCTGGGACGCACCGTGGAGGGCATGGCGTAGGTGACCGGGAACATGGCCGCCAGCTTGCCGTCTACGGCACAGTAGATGGCGTGCTTGACCCGGATGCTCCGGGGCAGGGGGATGTCCACCAGGTGCATGAAGTCGGAGGTGCCCACGATGATGTCGTGGTTGTGGATGATGCCGGTGATGCCGCCCTCGTGGAACCGCACCCCGGAGGCCTCCCGGTAGAGCGCGCCGGTGGATTGCAGCAGTTTATAGAAGGGCTGAGTCAGGCCGCAGTCGGCCACCTTTAACAGAGTGGCGGCATAGGACACGGTTTTTTCCTTCTTGGCGGTGCCGAACAGCTCAAACTGGGACACCTGAATGCATCCGGGGGGGAACAGGTCTCCGTCGGTGAGGACGATGCCCGCATGGCGGCAGCGCTGCACCCCCGCCCACCCGGCGATGGCAGCCCCCACCTTATAAAGACGGGAGGACAGCTTCTTGTAGGGCAGGGCAAAGGCCAGCAGAGAGGAGTAAGAGGACGCTGCGGTAAAGGTGGCGGCAGCGGCCCACACAAACCGCTCTCCGGCTCCCTGGCCCACAGAGGCCAGCAGAGAGCAGAGCAGACAGGCTAAAATGAGCAGGGGGGCGGCGATGGCGTAGGCCTGCTGGGCCCCGTCCTCCATTTGCAGCTGGGAGCCGAAGCCCCGGGAGGTGCCGGGCCACTTGGAGTAGGCGGGGCGGTGATTCCACTTGTCCTCGTCCAGGGACACCACATAGGGGGCGCTGGTCTGAGCGGCGGCCTTGGCAGAGAACCGGTCTCCCTGCTGGCGCAGGTAGCGGCCCCACATGGCCATGGTCAGGCCCAGGGCGGTGATGGCGCAGCAGGGCAGATTCTCCCCACGCTGGGGCCACACCGAGAAGGTGAGGCCGTCGATGAGAGAGAACAGCCAGGCCAGTGCCACCAGGGACTCGGCCCGGGGGTGGAGCTTACACAGGCGGACAATGCCCACCACCAGCACTTCCATACACAAAATGCCCACAATGGCCAGCAGACCACACAAAATCCACACCCGCAGCTGGGTCAGGGACACCCCGGGCACGGAGATGGAGATGGAAACCGGGATATCCACCGAGAGGGCCATGGCCAGGAGGCTGAGCACCAGGGAGATGATCACCCGGTTGCGCCGGGCCTTCAACCCCTTTTGATAGCGGGCGGCCAGCTCGGAGGGCTTGGTGTCCGGGGGGACAGGCTTGACCTTCGCCCGGGCGGGCTTGGGCCGTTTGAGTTTGCTGAGGGCTTTGAGTACCTTGGGCAGCTTGGGTACCTTTTTCTTTTTGGGCGTGGGCACCGGGGTCTCCTGGTCCACGCCGGGCAGATAGGTCTCCACCTTTTTGGTCTCCGCGTCCGGCTCGGCCTGGTCGTACATGTGGTCGGCGAAGTGGTCGGCCCGACGGCTCAGGGTGGACAGGCGGGCGCCCAGGTGGCGCAGCAGGGTGGCGGGCTGGATGATGGGCATGGGCGGGGCTTCCTGGTCATCCTGGTTCTGGCTCGGTTCCTCCTCCTGGGTGGGGGCCTTCTTTTCAAACTGGACGGGCTCAGGGCCGTCCACCGGGGGCTGCTGGGGGGCTTGCTCCCCCTGTTTCTTCTTCTTTTCCGGGAAGGGGACCACTTTGGCCTTGCCCTTGCCCTCTTCGGCCTCTTGCGCGGGGGAATCCTCCCCCTCCTCGCTGTCTGGGTGGTGGGAGTCCGGGCGGCTCTCCAGCCGCATTTTCAGCTGCAAAATGGCCTCTACCTTCTCCGGGTCCTGGACCGGGGGCTGGGCGGGAGCCTCTTCTTCCGGCTCCTCTTCTGCCTCTTCTACCTGTTCCTCGTCCAGAATCTCCTCCTCTTCTTCGAGTTCCGGCTCCTCCGGGGGCGGCGGAGCGGATGTGGCAGAGGAAGTGGAGCTAAATTCGGCTAAAATATCATCCAACGCGTAGTTGGGCTGTTGGGGATCGTAACGTTCAGACATGGGGCGTGCTCCTTTGCGGCGGTTCAGCTGCGCTGGCGGACGGCTTCGTACAACACCACAGCGGCGGCGGCCGAGGCGTTGAGGGAGTTGACCTGGCCCCGCATGGGGATGGACACCAGGAAGTCACACTGCTCCCGCACCAAGCGGCTCATGCCGTTGCCCTCGCTGCCGATGACAATGGCAGCGGGGCCCTTCAAATCCGCCTGATAGAGGCTGGTGGCGCCGTCGGCGGCGGTGCCGAACACCCACAGCCCCTCCTCTTTCAGCTCACGGAGCAGGGCGGTGAGGTTGGCCACCCGGGCCACAGGCAGGTAGCTGACGGCCCCGGCGGAGGTCTTGGCCACAATGGCGGTCAAACCAGCGGAGCGGCGCTTGGGGATGATGACCCCGTGGGCTCCGGCGGCCTCGGCGGTACGGATGACAGCGCCCAGGTTGTGGGGGTCGCTGAGCTCGTCGCACACCACCACCAGGGGGGCCTCCCCCTTGTCCCGGGCGGACTGGAGGATGTCGGACACACTGGCGTACTCCCGCACCGCCGCCACGGCGATGACGCCCTGGTGGGAGTGGGTGACGCTCATGGCGTCCAGCTTGCGGCGGTCTGCTTCCACCACTACAATGCCCTTACCCCGGGCGGTGGAGGCGATGTGGCCCAGGGTGGCGTCGGTCTCACCCTTGGCGATATAGACTTTATCCACGGCGGTGCCGGCCCGCAGGGCCTCAATAACGGCGTTACGGCCCTCGATGATGCCGTCGGCGGGACTGTTTTGCTCTCTGTGTTGTTGGCGCATAGCAACGTGCTCCTTTGTTCTGATCTCTATTATAAAAGTCGATCCAGAAGATCGCAGAAAAATTTGTTCATGGTTGACGTAGTATTATATCACGGTTTTGCCGGATGAAAAAGAGGGAAAACGGAGAATCTAACAGGGAATCCGGGCAAAGTCATAGAAAGTTTACACCCAGGCCAAGAACATTTCTTGTTTTTACCTTTCAGATGTGTTATACTTCTCGCAAATGGTGAAACGAAACCGTTTCAGGAGAAAAACGCCGGGCAATCTTACCCGGCTTGTGTGATTTTAAGGAGGACACCCCTATGGCGGGACCCAATGGACCCAATAATCAAAATGACAACAGAAAGCGACCATCCCTGGGCTTCATCGGCATCGTGGTGTGGGCCATCTTACTGGTGGTGCTGCTCAACAGCTGCGTGGTATCCATGCGCTCGGCCAGCACCATCACCGTGCCCTACTCCACCTTCCGGGAGTGGGTGGTCAGCGACTATGTGGCCGAGGTGGAGATGGATAACTACGGCTACTACTTCACCTTGAAGGACGACGCAGCCCCCCTGCAAGAGTACAAGGATAAAATCAAAAATTCCGGCTCCACCAGCCTGAGCGTCAGCAATCTGCTGTTTGACCAGCTGGGTGGCGACCAGAAAAACAAATTGAAGTTCCAGGCAGCCATGCCCCCTGTGGCAGATGATGAGATCATCCCGCTCATGAGCGAGCATGGTGTCAAGTACAAATCTGAGATGATCACCAGTGAGCAGTCCATGCTTATGGCAGTGGTCAGCTATGTGCTTCCCACCCTGATTTTGGTGGTGGCCATGGTCTTCCTCTACCGCTACATGTTCAAGAAGATGGGCGGCGGCGGTCTGGGCGGCCTGGGCGGCGTGGGCAAGGCCAACGCCAAGGTGTACGTGGAGAAATCCACCGGCGTCACCTTCCGGGACGTGGCAGGCCAGGACGAGGCCAAGGAGAGCCTGGAGGAGATCATCGACTTCCTCCACCATCCCCAGCGCTATACTGAGATCGGCGCCAAGCTGCCCAAGGGCGCCCTGCTGGTGGGCCCGCCCGGTACCGGTAAGACCCTGCTGGCCAAGGCGGTGGCAGGGGAGGCCAACGTGCCCTTCTTCTCCATCTCTGGCTCTGACTTTGTGGAGATGTTCGTGGGCGTGGGTGCTTCCCGTGTCCGTGACCTGTTCAAAGAGGCCAACAAGATGGCCCCCTGTATCATCTTCATCGACGAGATCGACACCATCGGTAAGTCCCGTGACAACCGCATGGGCGGCAACGACGAGCGGGAGCAGACCTTGAACCAGCTGCTGGCGGAGCTGGACGGCTTCGACCCCGGCAAGGGCATCATCGTCCTGGGCGCCACCAACCGCCCCGAGGTGCTGGATAAGGCGCTGCTGCGTCCCGGCCGCTTCGACCGACGCATTACCATCGACCGGCCCAACCTGGCCGGACGTCTGGCCACTCTCCAGGTACACACCCGGAAGATTCGTCTGGCTGAGGACGTGGATTTGAACAAGATTGCCCAGGCCACCGCCGGATGCGTGGGTGCCGACCTGGCCAACCTGGTCAACGAGGCCGCCCTGCGGGCGGTGCGCCAGGGCCGCAAGGCCGTCAACCAGCAGGACCTGCTCTCTTCCTTCGAGTTTGTCATCGCAGGCAGCGAGAAGAAGGGCACAGTGCTCACCGAGCAGGAGAAGCGAATGGTGGCGTACCACGAGGTGGGCCACGCTCTGGTGGCGCATTTCCAGAAGAACAACGCCATGCCCGTATCCAAGATCACCATCGTGCCCCACACTCAGGGTGCTTTGGGCTATACCCTCCACCTGCCCGAGGAGGAGAAGTTCCTCATGACGGAGGAGGACCTGCTGGCCGAGATTCGCTCTTTGCTGGCTGGCCGCTCGGCGGAGGAAGTGGTGTTTGCCTCCCGTTCTTCCGGTGCCGCCAACGACATCGAGCGGGCCACCGACATTGCCCGCAAGATGGTGACCATGTTCGGTATGAGCGAGAAGTACGGCATGATGGGCCTGGCCACGGTGCACAACCAGTACCTGGACGGCCAGCTGGGCCTGACCTGCGGCCAGGAGACCGCCGCCGGCATCGACAACGAGGTGCGCGCCATCATCGAGCGCTGCCACGGCGAGGCCATTCAGATTTTGAAGGACAACCGGGAGCTGCTGGACAAGATCGCCGCCTACCTGTTGGAGAAGGAGACCATCACCGGTGCCGAGATGGTGGCCATCATCGAGGGCCGGGACCCCGCTCTGGCAGAGGTCACCCTGGACAGCAACATCGAGCCTCCCGCCCGGGCCATCCACATGGTCAGCGAGCCGGTGCCCATGCCCCCCGCCTCCTCTCAGGAGCCGGAGCAGGACAAGGAGCCGGAGGCCGACTCTGATGGAGACCAGACCCCCGACGGGGAGAAGCCCGATCAGCCTCAGGAATAACTAACAGACAAAAACGGATGCAGAGTCAATTCTGCATCCGTTTTTTCCAATACGGTTGATACACCCACCCATGGGAGGGACAAAGAAATGGAGTATTACCAGAAACGCATTCGTGACCTGCGGGAAGACGCAGATAAGACCCAGAGTGAGATTGCCGAGATGTTGGGGACTTCTCAAACCATGTATGCCCGCTATGAACGGGGCGCCAGTGAGCTGCCCATTCGTCACCTCATCAAATTGGCCCGGTACTACCACGTCTCCACGGATGATATTCTCGGCCTGACTCCACTGAATTAGGGGAGTTGTCAGCTCTCCGGCGGACTGAGGGGGTGTCCTTCTCCGATTTCCTTGGCGCAGACCAGCGCCCCCGCCGGGGACGCTCCGCTGGGGTAACTTTCTGACTGGGCAGAAAGTCACCAAAGACCCACCAAAGGCGGGGCCTTCCCCCGCCTTGTGGAATCCACCCCGCGGTACTGGTGGAGGGTGCACCTTCCTCTGTTCGGCCCTTGGCTTGGTGAGGTCACATAGATGGCACGGCAATCCTATTGTAAGTTTCAGCTTCTATGGCAAATAAACTTCTACCTCCAGGGCCTTACCCTGGCCAGCAACTGTTCCCAGTTGCCGGGGGCCGGGCGCAAAAAGCCCCTGAACATTGCCGAATTTCTTGCGTTGTTGGGTGTAGGGGAGGGGCTT